>JAJEDS010000365.1 GCA_022821365.1 Dehalococcoidia bacterium
TGACATCCACCAGTGGGAAGTACTCTTCCTCCACGTCGAGTGGGGAAAGGTTGGCAAAATCGTTCAGGCACCGGCTGCACGTAGTAGTAACGTTGGCATCAACCATGCCCCTGACCAGCAGGCCCTGGTGGGTCCTGACCAACTCCACGTTGCCCTGGCAGCCAGCTTTCAAACTGCCGGCAACACTCAAGTCCCCGTCCACCCCAACCCTGCGGGTGGCGCCGGTAGGTTCCTTGAGCAACTGCGCTACGTTGTACTGCATCGAATTTTAATGTGCTGGAAAAGGGGTGATACCCAATTCAGGCAATAGCTAACTAATGCCACCCGTGCCGCTGGCGTGATAAATTGGCATTGATTATACGTGTCGAACGTGGGTGTGTGTCAATAGCGACAGGTACGGCAAATCTACAACCGGCGTGTCTGCCATCCCCGGGCCATCCAGCTCCAGCATCTCCACTTTTGCGGCGCTTCCCACCAGGCAAAGCTGACAGAGGCCGATCGGCAAACTGCCTAACTCGCCGGCGCTTCCCTCTTGCCTGCCTGAATGTATTCGATAATTTGCTGGGTAGACGCTCCTGGGCCGAACACGGCGTCAATTCCCATTTCGGACAGTTGCTGACGGTCTTCTTCGGGGATAATGCCGCCCAGAACCACCAGGACGTCCTCCATGTCTTCTTCCTTCAGGCGGTCCATTATCTCCGGCATCAGCTCCATGTGTGCGCCGGACAGGATACTCAACCCGAGGACTTCCACGTCTTCCTGCAGCGCTGCCCGGACTATCATCTCCGGCGTTTGTCGGATACCGGTGTAAATGACCTCCATTCCCGCGTCGCGCAACGCCCGGGCAATGACCTTTGCGCCCCGGTCGTGGCCGTCCAGGCCGGGCTTGGCTACCAGCACTCGAATTGGGCGATTATCCTGGACCACTGATGGCGCCCCCTTGCTCGCGGATTCAACGGAATGGTGCAGCAATCAACGCGTACATTTTATCCCAAGGGACGCCGCCTTGACACCCAATTCACCGCTCCTTAAGATTTAATGGCGCGCTTGAGAACGTGAACCTCAAACACCGGCCTCACCAGAGTCCCAGTAGCTCAGTGGATAGAGCGGCTGCCTTCTAAGCAGCGGGTCGCGGGTTCGAATCCTGCCTGGGACGCCACTATCTTCATTCTCAGTTAGGACATGCGTCCTTCACCTTTTCAGGTAGAACTTTTCTATCTACAGTTGAAGACGCCGCCTCTTGCTCCCATCTGACCAATGCCAATTGCCAACCAGACATTCACCAACGGGTGGATTCGGCGCCGACGGAGTTACCCTTACGGATGAGAACGCAAATACAAGGCCCTGGAGCGGCACCGGGCGTAATGAGAGAAGCTGACGTTACCGTGTGGCCCTGAAGATCGCAGGTTTACTCGCTTTCCGGCCTTGCCCTTGCCAGGGCCGGGACCTCAGCCCCGAAGCAGATCCGCCAGCCCGCTGACTGGCTCCTCTTCATCCAGCCGGTCCAGGCGGCACAAGAGTTCTACCACAGTTACGTCTGGCAGTCGCTGCAACGCGCAGTCCCGAAACTTCTCCCGTATGTCCTCCATGGTTACACCGCGCAGGGCGCCGCTGCTGGCCCGGTGAGCCTCCTGCCGCAGCACGGCGCCGTCCTTCAGGTATACGTCAACTTCGTGGTAACCCTCGGTCCAGCTGGGTTTGCCCTCGTTGCCCGCTATGCGCCGCATATCTATACGCGGAATCAACGCCTGTGCCTCGGGTCGCAGTACCTGCTCATCGGAGAAAGACTGCAAACCCACCCGGCGGTCCAGCAGGGCGGCGGCCAGGCAGTACTGCATGCTGAATTTCCCTTCCAGCGAGGAAGCTGGATGGGAGTGAATGAGGGAGCGCGGCGGGTCGAAGTCCACCATTACTTCAATTCTGTCTACGGCTCCGGGGTCAATCTCTCTTTGGGACAGCAAGCTGAAGGTGGCGTCCAGCGCCAGGTGAGCGCTGCCGCAGCAAGGATACTTCTTGATTTCGATGCCCGATTCGACCAGGTAGCATTTATTCGCAAGATTGTCCACAATCTCCGAGGCGTTGAAACCCTGCCCGCCGGAAAAGGCCCGGATGAAGCCGAAACGACCCTCCAGGGCGTCGGGGCTGGCGGTAAAGCCTGCCCGCACCAGCCGGGCTGAAGCCACCCCGGCGCGCGCGGCGTCCCCGGCGTGAAAGGGCTTGGTCATGGTTCCGAAGTTCTGCCGCAATCCCGATGCCTGGGATGCAGCCAGAGATAGGGCCATGGCCGTGCGCTCCGCGCCCAGACCCATGATCTTGCTCGCCACCGCCGCTGCCCCGACGGTACCCAATGGGCCCGTAGGATGCCACCCCAGGTCATCGTAATAGGCTTCGCTCAGGGCCTCGCCCACAGCGCAGGCGACTTCGAATCCCGTCATATAACCCAGCAGCAGTTCCCGGCATGAACTCCCCATTTCCTCCGCTACAGCCAGCGCGGCCGGCAGCAGGACGGCGGTAGGGTGGGTCTTGGTAATCTGGGTAATGTCGTCGTAGTCCAGCGCATGGGCCATGGCCCCGTTGACCAGGGCCGCACTGGTAGTTGAAGTCCTGAAGCCCCTGCCCACCACGCTGGCGGCAGGAGAGGCGCCCTCGGCGGCAACGTAACGACAGAGGATTTCAGCCAGGTTTTCGCTGCTGCCGGCCAGCATGCAGGCCAGGCAGTCCATGATCGCTCCCCTGGCAGCTTCTACCGCTTCAGGCGGAAAGTTCTCGATGCCCAGGTCGGTTACGTATTTGCCGATGCGGCCGGTAATGTCCACGAGATACCTCCATAAGGCGGTGGTTACGCTATAGCAAAATGGCAATTGAAAGCGACTGGAAAAGACTATTTTCCTACGGGAACCCGGATAATGTGACTGGCAAAGTCCGATGCTTCACATTTTCCGTGCGACAGGCCTTCGACCCGGTGCGGCGGCATGAAGACCCAATGGAATGGCCCCCGGCCATACGGCCGGGGGCTCCTCGGCAAGGTTCCAGCATCGGTTGATGGACAGGCGCCGCTCGCCTACGAATACCTGCCAGTCAACTGCGGGGTGGTGGTGTCAAAGCCTTGGTTCTGCCGGTCCAGGCGGGTTTCCCGCGCCCAGGTACGCTTCAGGTCGTCCCTGACGTTAAGGTGCAGGTTGCCCAGGCCTTCGCACTCCAGGTCTATTACATCCCCGTCCATCAGTGCGCTGAGACCCCGGTGGTTGGTGCCGGTGGCCACGATGTCGCGGGGTTCCAGGGGATGAATGGACGTGACCCATTCCATGATCCTGGGAATCTGGTGAGCCATGTCGCTGG
>JAJEDS010000207.1 GCA_022821365.1 Dehalococcoidia bacterium
TGCGGGCCGGCTGCATGTACGACCTGCTTACGGAGAGTCCAGGCTACCGGGAATGCCTGAAAGACCATCCCGAGATTCAACCCGGTCTGCCCGGCATGCGGACCCTTCTGGACTTTGACCGCAGTCCCCTGAACCCTCACTGGTTCCCCCTGGGGAGCGTCCTCATCTATGCCCTGGTCTTGTGCAGGTCGGTGATAGAGTTGTTCACCGATGTGGGCGCGCTGGATATGCGGTATGCAGGGCGCGCCCTCTCGGCCATGGCCGACGTGGGGACGGTCATCATGGTGTACGTCCTGGGCCGGAGGATCTACGGGCGCCTGTACGGTCCGTGGGTGGGACTTCTGGGAGCGGCGCTGATTGCCTTCGCGGTAATCCACGTCCAGAACAGTCACTTCTTCCGGCCCGAGACTTTTTCCGCCTTCTGGGTCCTGGCAGTCTTCTGGGCAATTCTGCAGGTTATGGAGCGACGGAGGCTCCGAGACTCGCTACTGCTGGGGCTGTTCACCGGACTGGCTTTCGCACCCAAAGTCAGCATCGCGCCCATATTGCTGCCCCTGGCGCTGTGCTATTACTTTCGAGTGTTGGATCTGGGCAACGGGCGACTGACCGGGGCGCCCCGCCAGGTGGTAGAGCAGACGTTCCTGCATGCGCTGGCGGCGGGGGCAGTGGCAGTTACGGTCTTCTTCCTGGTTACGCCGTATGGCCTGCTGTACCTTTCCAACTTCCTGGCGGAGCAGGCGGCCCAGACCAACATGGCGAATAATGCCGGGCTGTGGCCCTTCACGATACAGTACGTTGGTACGCCGGCTTTTCTGTACCAGTTCACTCAAACGGCAGTTTGGGGGTTGGGCCTGCCCCTGGGCCTGGTGGCGTGGTCGTCCATTGTCTTTACTGCCATTCTAACCTGGCATGGTTCGTTTGCCAGGCGGGGGGACATCCTTATTCTGGCTTGGCTCATACCCAGCATACTGCTTCTGGAGTCCTTCGAAGTCCGCTTCCAGCGATATTACTTCGCTCTTATACCCTTTATGGTGTTGCTTGGCAGCCGAATGTTGCTGTGGGGGCCCTTCTATGTCCAAAGCATAATAGGGGGTGCAGGAAGACCGCGCAGGCTGGCCATGACCAGCGGCGGCAGATCGGCGGCCTCTTCACTGGGCGGCAGTCTATGGTCGTACTTCCGTTATAACCCCGCGGGCCAGCGATGTATGCTGGTTGCGGCCTGGGCGGTGGTATGCGTGGTGCTGGGCTTTACTATCGCTTATTCGGTGGCGTTCCAGAGCATCTACCTGCAACCTCATCCGGCAATAGCTGCATCTCAATGGATTAACGGTAACGTTCCTCCCGGGACTTCCATCGTCAGTGACAATCACTGGGACGAGTTTGTTCCCGAGTTGTACGCCTTTGATGTGTGGCAATTTCCGGCTTATGAACCCGATGGAGTGGGCAAGATGGCGGAGTTAGGGGGACGGCTGGCTGACGCAGGGTACGTGGTCTTCTACAGCCAGCGGCCCTTTGTCAGTGTTGCCAGCGACCCGGAACGTTTCCCGTTGACGTTCAATTACTACCACCAATTGTTCAGCGGAGAACTGGGCTACCAGTTTGAAACAGCGTTCAGTTCCAACCCGTCTCTGCTGGGCGTAACCATTCGAAACGATGCCTTTGAGCGTACGGGACTGCCCAGGCCTGGACGCTGGGCTTCGTCGGCCGATTTGTCGGTGGCTCCACCAGGGGTAATGCTCAACTGGGGCTATGCTGACGACAACGTAGTGGGCTACGACCACCCTACGGCGCTGATCTTCAAGAATGTAGATCGGCTGCCGCCGGAAACCCTTGTGAGCCGACTGGCGTTGGTTGACAAGGGTTCGACCAGAGCGCTGAAATTCCGGGAAGACGAACTGGCACGCCAGCAGCAAGGAGGCACCTGGTCGGAGATTTTCGACCGCGATAGCGTATCCAACCAGGCGCCGGTACTGGCGTGGCTGTTGGTGGTTGAGTTCATCTATATCATCTCTCTCCCCCTGTGCCTGTTCCTGTTCCGGCCGCTGGCGGATCGAGGGCTGGTATTGGCGCGGATAGCTGGTCTGCTGCTCGTTGCCTTCCTGGTCTGGATTACAGTGAGTCTGGGTTGGATGGACTTCTCCCGTGCCGCCATACTCCTGGGCATAGCTGTACTCGGGGGGCTCTCGGGCCTCATTTTGGCGTTGCAGTGGCGGCAGGTGGTGGAGTTCGTCAGATGGCGGTGGCAGTATTTGGCGGTCGCCGAGTCGGTATTCCTGGCGGCATTCCTGGCGTTCGCGGTTATCAGGGCCCTGAATCCCGATCTGTGGCACCCGTTCCGGGGCGGGGAAAAGCCTATGGAACTGGCCTACTTCAACGCCGTTATCCGTTCCACGGTATTTCCCCCTTACGATCCCTGGTTTGCAGGCGGGTACCTCAACTACTACTACTGGGGATACTTTATTCTGGCAATACCGACCAGGCTGGCCGGCATCGTGCCAACCACGGCGTTCAATCTGGCTGTGTCCCTGCTGTTCGCCCTGACCGTAGCGGGAGCATTCTCGATAGTTTATAACCTGGCCGAGGGTTTCCGGCGAGCCTTGAGGCCGGACCGCTCGCCCTTCAGCGACGTGGCCGACGTGGAAGCCGATTCGGAGTATGCGGGGGACTACGTCGTAAACCCGGTGAACCAGTTCAGCCGGGCGGAACGTGCTATCCGTAGTCCCATCACTGCCGGGTTGACCGGAGCGCTGTTTGTGGCGGTAATCGGAAACCTGGACGGGACCGTCCAACTGGTGCAGGGAGTTTGGGGCAAAGTATCGGGCGTCGGGGCCAACGCGTTTTCCTTCGACTACTGGCGGAGCAGCAGGATGCTGCCCGACTCGGATAATGTCGAGGTTAATCCCTTTGCTTTCTGGTTGTGGGGAACTACCGGGTCTCCCCCCGAAGTTTCATGGCACATCACCGAGTTCCCCTTTTTCAGCTTCCTGTTTGCCGACCTGCACGCACACATGATGGCCATTCCATTCATCATCCTGGTGGCTGGGTTGAGCCTCAACTTCGCTGTTGGATATAGACGTCTGGGGTGGGTGTGGGACGCGGCCGCACTGGCTGTGGTGGGCCTGGCCGCCGGCTCCTTGTGGCTGATCAACAGCTGGGACTACCCCAGCCTGGTATTGCTGGCACTGGCAATGGCTGTAATCGCGGCGTATCGAGCCTGGGACAGCCCGAAAGTCCAGGTGACATGGGGAACAGCCCTTTCAGTGGTCCTGGTGGCATTAAGCTTGCTGGCATTCCTGCCGTTTCACCAGTCGGTGGAGACCTTTGGCACGGGTCTGGAAGTCACCCGGTGGAAGACTCCCCTGCTGAACTTCCTGGGGATTCACGGGCTGTTCCTGGTGATTATCGGCGTTTTCCTGGCGTGGCAGGCACGGCGACCGCTCTATGTGATCATCGGAAATAGCCTGCGGCTAAAGTACCTGGATGTTGCTGTGGAAACGGACGCCTACAGGTACAGTTTCCAAAGGTGGCTTCGGGTGTTCTTCTGGGTCGCCATTGCCCTGACGGCGCTGTTTGTGGCTGCCGGATACTACACCGT
>JAJEDS010000200.1 GCA_022821365.1 Dehalococcoidia bacterium
CTCAGGACGGATGGAAATCGTCCACAGAACGCATTGGCATAAGAGGGCTTGACTGCGAGACCTACAAGTCGAGCAGGGACGAAAGTCGGGCAAAGTGATCCTACGGCACCGTGTGGAAGGGCCGTGGCTTATCGGATAAAAGCTACCCCGGGGATAACAGGCTTATCTCGCCCAAGAGTTCACATCGACGGCGAGGTTTGGCACCTCGATGTCGGCTCGTCCCATCCTGGGGCTGAAGGCGGTCCCAAGGGTCCGGCTGTTCGCCGGTTAAAGGGGTACGTGAGTTGGGTTCAGAACGTCGTGAGACAGTTCGGTCTCTATCCGCCGTGGGCGCAGGAGGCTTGAGGGAACCTCTCCCTAGTACGAGAGGACCGGGAGGGACAGACCTATGGTGTTCCAGTTGTTCCGCCAGGAGCAGCGCTGGGTAGCCATGTCTGGCAGCGATAAGCGCTGAAGGCATCTAAGCGCGAAGCATCCCCCAAGATGAGGCCTCCCTTCCCGATTAACTTCGGGAGTAAGACTGCAGAGAGACTATCTGCTTGATAGGTCGGATGTGTAAGGCTGGCAACAGTTTCAGCATACCGATACTAACCGGTCGAGCGATTTGACCCACGTTATGGACTCCAGACGTAGCAGTGATAAGCTTTCAGGGCAATTACTCAGGGTTTCTTGTTACAGTATATTTTCAGAAATCCCCAGCAACGCGGGGTGGAGCAGTGGCAGCTCGTCGGGCTCATAACCCGAAGGTCGTAGGTTCGAATCCTACCCCCGCTACCAACAACTAAATTACTCGTCAATTCAGCCCCCGGCCAAAGCCGGGGGCTTTGCTATAATCTGGCAATGGATTCCCGTGAGGTTTGAGTATGACTGCAGTTTCGAAGAGGACCGACAAATTCACAGTAATTCTGGAAGAAGAAGAAACAGGATTCTCTGTCCACTGTCCAGCCATACCCGGCTGCGTAAGCCAGGGCGACAACCGGCAAGTGGCATTGGCCGGTATCAAGGAAGCCATTGAGGCCATTCTGGACCTGTCCGATGTGCCGCCCCCTTTGCCGGAAACGTCGGCCTTGATAGCCGAGGAGATCCGCGAAGTGCTGGATGCTAGGAAGCAAGATGGGCTTCCCTACTCAGGCATTTCGCTGGAACACGTGCACGTATCCTCTAGGGTTTTATCCTGAATGCCTCCGCTTCCTGTCATCTCCGGAAGAGAGGCAGTAAGCGCCTTTGAACGCGCCGGATGGAATCAGGTGAGGCAGACTGGCAGTCATATCATCCTCTCCAAGCCCGGTATTGCGGTCAACCTTTCAATACCCGACCATCGAACCGTGAAAAGAGGAACCATAAGAGGATTGATTAGGAAATCCGGAATGACCGTGGACGAATTTGTGGAGTTGCTTTAGCTATTTCCACAATTACGGCGCCCTTCCCTTGGCTTGCTTTCATCGCCAATTAATGCTTTGTCATCAACAGGCCATCTTTGTGATCCAAAGGCGAGACTGGCCGTTACCTGGCCTCCAAATTGGCCGCTATGTCTCCCCCACCCGTATGGTACAATTCCCCCACCAGGTTCAAGTCTCATCAAATCCACCAGTCGAGAGGGTTGGCTATGTCCAATATCGTTCTGTCTAACACCGATTACAGCGTGGTCGGGACCCGTCCCGTACGCCACGACGGTACCGACAAGGTCACCGGCCGGGCCAAGTACGGCGGCGATTTCCAGATGGCCGGTCTGCTGCACGGCAAGGTCCTGCGAAGCCCCCACGCCCATGCCCGCATCAAGTCCATCGATACCAGCAAGGCCGAAGCCTACCCGGGCGTCAAGGCCGTCATCACCGGCAAGGACCTGCCCGTTGCCAGCATGGAAAACCCCGGACGCGGCGTCCGCTTCTCCAGCGAGAACATCCTTGCCCAGGACAAGGCTCTTTACCGGGGCCACGCCGTTGCCGCCGTTGCTGCTTCCAATCCACATGTGGCAGAGGTTGCCGTAGGTCTTATCGAGGTTGAGTACGAGGTGCTCCAGCCCGTGATTGATGTTACTGACGCCATGCGGGAAGACGCTCCCCTGGTCATCGAGGATATGACCACCACCGACCTGGGCGAACGCACCGACAAGCTCAGCAACATAGCCACTCACTTCCAGTACGAGATTGGCGATCTGGACAAGGGCTTCGCCGAGGCCGACGTTGTCGTCGAGCGAGCCTTCCGGACCAGCACGGTCCACCAGGGCTACATAGAGCCCCAGAACGCCGCCGCTCTGTGGAATGCCGACGGCAAACTGACCGTTTGGACCAGCACCCAGGGCGCCTTTGCAGTCCGCGATTCCATGGCCCAGATCCTGGATATGCCGGTTTCTGACATAAAGGTAGTCCCCATGGAAATCGGCGGCGGATTCGGCGGTAAGATCCCGGTTTACCTGGAGCCCATGGCTGCCATCCTCTCCAGGAAGACCGGCCAGCCCGTGAAGATGCTCATGTCCCGCACCGACGTCTTTGAAAGCACCGGCCCCACCTCCGGCTCAACCGTCTGGGTCAAGGTCGGCGCCACCCGCGACGGCAAGATAACTGCCGCCGATGCCTCCCTGGCTTTGGAGGCCGGCGCTTTCCCGGGATCGCCGGTAACCATGGGCGCCCAGTGCATGTTCGCCCCCTACGACATAGAAAACGTCCGTGCGGAAGGCTACGACGTGGTGGTCAACAAACCGAAAGTTGCCCCCTACCGCGCCCCTGGAGCTCCCATTGGCGCCTTCGGTGGCGAACAGGTGATGGATGAAATAGCCCGGGAAATCGGGATGGACCCCATCGAGTTCCGCCTGCGCAACGCTTCCAGGGAAGGCACCCGCCGGGTTGACGGCCCCGAGTTCCCGGTCATCGGCAATATTGAGGTGGTGGAGGCTGCCAAGGCAACCGAGCACTACAACACCCCGCTCACCGGGCCCAACCAGGGTCGCGGCATTGCCTCCGGGTTCTGGTTCAACATTGGCATGCAGTCCAGCTGCAGCATTGGTGTGGTTGCCGATGGCACCATCACCCTGGTGGAGGGCTCCACCGATATCGGCGGTACCCGCGCTTCCATCGCCATGCAGGCGGCCGAAGTTCTGGGCATCCCCGCCGAGGATGTTCGTCCCAGCGTGGCCGACACCGACTCCGTTGGCTACACCTTCCTCACCGGCGGCAGCCGCACCACCTTTGCCAGCGGCTGGGCAGCCTACGAATGCGCCCAGGACATCAAGAACCAGATGATCGAGCGCGCAGCCACCATCTGGGAAGTGTCCGCCGAAGATGTGGAGCTTGTGGCCGGCGTTTTCCAGCACAAATCCGACTCCGACCTCAAGATGACTTTCAAGGAGCTGGCCTCCCAGTTGAACGGTTCCGGTGGCCCCATTTC
>JAJEDS010000326.1 GCA_022821365.1 Dehalococcoidia bacterium
CAATAGTCCCTTCCCCCTTGACGGGGGAAGGTCGGCTTTGCGCCTAAAGTCCCTGATTTCCGCGACTTTTGACACAACATTAAGACTTTAGGCACAGATCGCTCTTCATTATAGCGGATGGGTAAAGGAAACCCCGCCGGATCGCGGCGGGTTTTCCCCTGTTCAGCTTTAGCTACTCCGTTTTCGATCTCTTTAAGTGTTGGCTGTGGTCGCTTACCCAATCCTTACCTGGCATCTTGGAATTTGCTCATCAACTCCGTCACAGAAGGACTACCCAACCTTTCCAATATTAACTGACAGATTCTCAATCCTGGAGTGAATTTGCATTCATAGACGCCGTTGTTGCGGATCTCCAACCGCAAATAGCCCCTAAAAGTGGCATGTACTGTCGGCGCTGTTTGGTGAATGCTTATGCCCAGCCGAGCGAATGAACTCCGCCCTTCAATCCTGCCTGCCAGGTAATTGGGAATAGTCAGGTGCTCTTTTGTGTACGCCAACGCGAACTCATCCGGTGCCAACGTCAATTTCTCTCCCGCCGACAGTGTGACCTCTTTGCCGTGGATGGAAGCGAATTGTTCCACGTCGTCTAGCTGGGATAGGTCTATCGAAGTGGAAACGCCAGCCATTGTAGATTGCGAGAATCTGGTGAATGTATCGCCCAAGTGAAGGTCTATGGATGAAGGACTCACTTGGTCGAAAGTCAGCTGAGGGTTAAACGCCAACCTCCCGCTTCCTATTTCCATCCAGATCTCATGGTCACTGAGAACCATTCCCCCTCCCTGCCGCCTGGAAGTTCAAGAGTTTATCCTTCTCGGAGTCCTTGATAAGAAACCTCGGACCGGAAGTCATGGTTTCCACGGGAATATCCACAAGCACACCGCCATCCACATCCGCTATTATGGCAGCGCTGATATATTTGCCCTCGACGTTGACATACTGGTTAGGCACGAATGCCGTAAATTTCCCATTGGAAGTTTCAAATTGAACCACATACTCCCTTTCATTGGGGGCTTTGACCACCGCTAGACAGTTGAGAAAGACCTGTTCAGGGTTTAGCCTCCAGTACGGAATCTTAATCACGTACAACCTCCCACTCCCCTAGTACAAAAAAACTCATGGTCGGCCTCCTTCGTTTTACCCAAGGTAGCCCCCGCCCATTTATTAAGCAAGTAACTACCAAAGATAGGCTAATATAAATCACTCCGCCCCAGCCCTGCAATTGGCATGTGTCATTTGGTCAAAAAGCAGAACAAAGGATTTATCTATTGACCAAATATGGCGAGAATCTCATCGCATATCTCCATATTGGCAGGTAGGTTGCCGGCAGGCAGGTTACCTTTCAGTTACCCATTGAAGGGCAACCTACTTAGCCATGTTTGAACCTTCGCCGGCCCAAGCGGGGCTAATGCCCAACTCGAACATAGCCTGAACCAGCACTGCGAGATTGTGGCATAGAATCTTGACGTAGACCTCGTTCACTTGGGCGGTCGGCGTCCTGGACCGTACAAAGCCCTGAAACTTGTCCTTGATCATTTTGAAGGTCGTTTCTACGTTGGACCGCTTATGGTAGTGAGCCAGGAAATCCTCCCGGCGCAGGTAGAAATGGTGGTACATCTTTTCCCAAAGCCGGTCCCGCTTGTGATGGCCGGACCGGGCCACGGAATTGCTCTTGAAGGGGATGTAGGCCGTCCCGCCCAGGTCGTCAACCAGGTGAAGGTTCTCCCGGCTCAAGTAAGCCTTGTCGCCCGATACCTCGTTAATGTCGAAGTTTTTGGCCGTAGCCTTGAGCAAGGCGGCCAGTTGCGGGGCGTCCGCGGACGGCTATGCAACAGTAGTCAGGATGGCCGACTTTCTCTGCATAGGTTGCCTACTGCTATCTAGTGATTAGGGGCCGCCTTCTGAGTGATTCCATAGTCCACGGGCTAAGTTCACGCCGCCGCTTCCGCCGCCTGCAGCTCAGGGGGCCGCGTCTCTCCCTTGAAGAACACCAGGGTCATGGCGGCCAGCAGCAGGATGATGTTGGACCAGATGGCCACGGCGTAGGTGCCGTTGATGTCGTAGAACAGGCCGCCCAGGAAGGCCCCGAAGCCGCTGCCGATGGGCATGACGGCGAACATGGTACCGTAGATGGTCCCCAGGTTCCTTACACCGTACCGGTCCGAGGTGTAGGCGGCGGTAACGCTGACCACCGAGTTCCACGAAAACCCCACCAGCAGCACTCCCGTCAGCAGGGTTGCCAGCCCCAGCGGCGGAATGCCCAGGGCCGGCACCCCCATGGACAGCAGCACCACCACGAACCCCAGGGCCCGGATGTGGTAGGAGGCGGACAGCAGCCACCGCCGCCCGTACTTGTCCGAGAGATGGCCCATGATCAGGCTGCCGATCACGGCGGACGCTCCGATAAGGCTGAACGCTCCGGCGGCGGCCATGGGATGGTAACCGAGGTCCCGGGCGTAGGTTACGAAGTGAGCGTTCACGAAGCTCATCGAGTAGCCTCAAACGAAGTACCCGAAGGTGAGCCGGTAGAAGAGGTTTGAGCCCAGCGCCTCTTTGAAGGTGGCGTCGCGCCCGAATATGGGGGTTGAGTCCTCGTCGCCCGTTCCACCCCGGCGACGCAGGTCCGACGTATCGCCCAGGGGTTCCATGCCCATTTCCTGGGGGGTGTTGCGGATGAATATCAGGCCGATGGGCAGAATGACCAGCAACGCCAGCGCGCCGAGGAAGTAGTAGGCGTCCCGCCAGTCGAACAGGATGAGGAACACCGACGCCGTGGGCACCAGGATCAGCGCGCCAAAGGAACCGGCGCTGCTGTAGACGCTCAGCGTCAGGCCCCGGCGGGCGTAGAACCAGGCGCTGATTACCTTGGTCAGGATGGGGCCCACGCCCATGGTCAGGCCGATGCTCATCACCGCGAAAACGGCGTAAAGCTGCGCCAGGGTGCGCACCGACGGGACGATGAACAGCATGACGCCCAGCAGGGCGACGCCCGACAGCACTACCAGCTTGGGACTGTAACGGTCGGCCAGGTAACCGGCCAGGGGCCGCATCAGGCCCGACAGCATGAAGGTTATGCCGAAGGCCAGCGACAGGGTGCTCCGGCTCCAGCCGAACTCCTCGGTCATGGGCTGCAGGAACACGCCGAAGGAGAACTGGGTGCCGGCGGTGCCCAGGGCCACCAGCGAGCAGCCCATCACTACGAACCAGCCGTAGAACGTGCCGCCGGTCTTATCCGTCATACAGGTCTCCGGTCTCCAGGGTCGCCATCCCGGTCCTGTCTCATTGCGCCCTTAATTTACCACAACAAGGACCCGCAAAATGGGGCCAGGAAGTCCTTATGGCCACTCGATGCTGGACAGCACGGCCTGCTGCACCGCCGAATACCCGGAATAGGAGTGTTCGC
Organism: Dehalococcoidia bacterium; assembly: GCA_022821365.1. Classification (GTDB taxonomy): domain Bacteria; phylum Chloroflexota; class Dehalococcoidia; order Lucifugimonadales; family UBA3495; genus Bin22. The sequence goes on from JAJEDS010000326.1 coordinate 3,401, forward strand.
AGATGTGGAATGATGCCACGAAGTTGCCCGCGGATGACCGGTGGAACACTTCGGTAACCCGCAGCAGGCAGTAATTGCGGGAAATCCGGGCGCGGAACACGATGTGGGCTATCTTGCTGCCCTCGGCGCTGGCCGCGATTTCCCGCTCAACCAGCTGGAACCGGCCCCGGTAGAAGCCGGTGTGCTGGCCTACCACGTCATCGATCCACTGGTCAACCGAGTCCACCCGCTTGTCGTAGGCCATCAGTGCCAGGCCGGCGAAGCCATCGGGGCTGTCGAAATGCACCCGGTTCTGGTCGCTGTCATCCAGAAACCACTCTTCAGGAACGTCAATGGTGTAACGGTGGGCAGGACTGGTGTAAGTTTGCCACTCCATGGACCCGCCGGGGCGGCTGTCGCCGTTGGGAGTTGTCGCCGCCATAACGTTCCTGGCGCCCTCCTTCAGGTCGGGCAGCAGGCTGCGGATGCTGCGTTCCGAGATGGCGAAGCCCAGCCCGGCGGTGGGGTTGCCCTGGTTGTCCAGGTTCTGGAGGAAGGTGGTAATGCCGATGACCTCGCCGGTGGGCAGCAGCAGGGGCCCGCCGCTGTTGCCCGGGTTGATGGATGCGTCGGTCTGGATTACCCACGCCCGCATGCCGGGGTGGTAGCGGACTGCCGAGACGATGCCCCGGGTAACGGTGGCGTCGCCGGTGAGGCCCAGGGCGTAACCGATGGCCACCACCTCGCTGCCCGCGCTGATGCCGGCCGATGTGTTCAGTTCCAGGGTGGGGAAGTCGTTGCAGCACATTTCCAGCACCGCCAGGTCCCGCCGCTGGTCGAAGCCTACCATGCGGGCGCGAAAGGTACGGCTGTCCCCCACCAGCACGTCGATGCGGTAGGAGTCCTCAACGACGTGGTAGTTGGTCAGCACCAGGCCCGCCCCGCCGTCGAGCTTCTCAAAAATTATGCCGCTGCCCACACCGTCGGCGGTGTTCACCCGCACCACGCCCGGCTTGACCTGGTCCACCATTCCGGTCAGGTCCGGGGAACTGGGCGCATGGGCTACCGCCTGGGTAGGGGCGGGAGTGGGTTCTTCCGCCAGGCCGGAAGGGGCTGTGGCGATTCCGGCCGGTTCCTGGGCTGGCGGTCTTGAGGCTGTGACTGCCTGCGGTGTGGCAGTGGGTACAGGGGTAGCCGTGGGCGCCGGTGTAACTGTGGGAATGGCGGCCAGGGCCTCGCGCACCCGCTCGGTAACCATGGCCTCCACCGTGGCCTCGATGTTGGGCGGAAGCGGCAGTTCAGGCACAGGGTCGGGCGGCGCCTGGCTGGGGGAAAACTGGGGAGCGCAGGCGAGGGTGAGAGAAATGGAAAGTACAAGGAGAAGAAAAGTCCTTCGAACCATACGATAAAACTGATTTGCTCCAGCCACACAGAAAAATTAACGAGCAAGATTCGGTTAACTGTGTCCATCACTCCATGAATGGCTGCCAAGGAACGAGGTAAACCTAACCTAATGTTGCTGTTTCGACACTCTTCACATTAACTGAACACTATTTCCACTCTATACTTGAGGTGATAGCAGAGGTCACAGTTTTGGTTACTTCGAGCGAATGTCCGCAAGCGTTTATGTTGAGTCTGTAATATTTTCGCGATATTACCCACACCCATCGTTCTACGTCAGTCGTGCAACGCAGTTGATCTCCTTGTAATAAATAGTGAGCATATGCTTGCTGGCCTCCGTTGCCATAGGCGTTTGCTGTTTGGGATACAACTACCACTTTACTTGGGTGTTGCTGACGCACTTTGTCGATTGCATCGGACATTAAGACTTCAGCTGGAGAGTACTCGGGATATCTATATCCGATTCCCATTCCGACAAACCCGTCAGGACTTCTGAACTTGACACTCTGGGGATCAGTGTCGTCGATCGTCCAGTTTGAAGGCAATTGTAAGGAGAAATAATTCGAGCTGTAATTTCGCCAATAGGCAAACGTGCTCGGAGTTGCGGTTGGCGTCGCGGTAGGGCTGGGAGTAGGCAACCCCACACGACTTCCCAGCTTCAAACTTGATAGCGCACCCCTAATTGTCTGTTCAGAAATTGCAGATCCAAGGCCCTCTACCGGCCTTCCGGACGCAGAATAATCGTAACTGTAGGTATTTATACCTACGATCTCTCCTTTCGGAGTCAACAGTGGGCCCCCGCTGTTGCCCGGGTTGATAGGGGCATCAGTCTGAATCACCCACGCGCGGTGGGTGGAATTGTATCGGACTGCCGAAATTATGCCCCGTGTGACCGTGGCAGAACCGAACAGGCCTAGGGGATAGCCGATGGCAATGACTTCCGAGCCGGACTTGAGCGTCGTGGCATCCTTGAAGGGAAGAGACCGGAACCTGCTGCAGCAAATTTCCAGTACTGCCAGGTCCTTGTAAGCGTCATAGCCCCTGAGCGTTGCAGAATATCCACTCCCATCGCTCAATTGCGCCTCGATTCGGTTCGCTCCTTCGACTACGTGGTAGTTGGTAAGCACAAAGGCCCTGCCGTTGCCAGTTGTCTCAAAAATGACTCCGGTACCGCTCCCCGAATTGGTATTTATCCTTACGACTCCGGCTTTTACCTGCTCCACCATGGTCTCAAGGTTCGGCGTTGGTGATGGTGTGGGGGATGGCCTTGTAGTGGGCGTTGGAGTCCATGTAGGTAGTGGAGTTGAGGTCGGCGTGGGCGTAGGTGTTGGAGTAGTGGTTGCGGTGGGAGTCGGCGTATTCGTAGGTATGGGGGTTGCCGTCGGCGTGGGCGTGTCGGTGGGCAGGGCGGCCATAGCGGCCTGAACCTCTGCCTGCACCGTGGCGGGAATGTCCGGTGTTGGTGTAGGCGTTGGTGTGGGTATGGCCTGCTGTACGGCGGCGGTTACCGTGGCCGGTATGTCGGGCGTGGGAGTTGGCGGCGCGCTGGAACCGCAGGCCGCAACCGCCAACCCCGTCAAGATGGCAGCAAATGTGGCAGCTAGATTTACAAGGGCTTTATTGAGAATCATCTGGCACATGGCTTCTTGGTGTGCCACGATTCTATCATTAAGCCCCTTGAAAGGGTCCTACAAGCACCGTTCCGCTTCCTTTTGGATGTAATCCCGGAAGGACTGGGGCAGGTTGGCGGCGTCGGCGGCCTGGGCGTTTTCGTGGATGCGCTCCGGGCGGGAGGTGGTAGGTATGGCCGAGCTTACCCGCGGGTCGGAGACGACCCACGCCAGCAGGGCCTGGGCCCAGGTGCTGATGCCATAGTCGCGCAGGGGGGTCAGGTCGGGCTGCTGCTTCAGGTCCAGTACGTAGCGGCCCTTCTGCAGGGGTTCCATCACCAGGACGCCCGTGCCTAGTTCCTCGGCCAGGGGCAAAAGCTCTTCGTCAACGCCCCGGTTCAGCACGTTGTAGGGAATCTGGACGACGTCCACACGGCCCTGGCGCATCAGGTCCATGATGGTGGGGTAGGCCTCGCGCACCATGGCGGAAACGCCCACCATGCCTATTTTGCCCTCGTCCCTGAGAGCCTGAAGGGTGGGCAAATGGGTTTCCCAGTCGATCATATTGTGGACCTGGAACAGGTCAATGTAGTCGGTCTTCAGGTTGGCGAAGGACTGGGCAATCTGGGCCTCGCCGGCCTCCTTGCCCTCGGTGCGCACCTTGGTGGCGACGTAGAACCGGTCCCGCCGGCCCTCGGTAATCTCGCCTACCACTGCCTCGGCGTGGCCGTACCATGCGGCGGTGTCGATAAGGTTGATGTCGTTACCCAGGCAGTTGTCCACTATCTGGCTGCGGACGGCGATGTCCTCGTCGCCAGTAACATCGAAAGTTCGTAAGGTACCCAGGCCAATGGCCGAAACGTCCAGGTTGCCCAGTTTACGGTATTCCATTTTCCTTCCTCTCAGAGATTCTATTCAAACATGGATATACAGGATGAACCGGATCAGATTGGCTGTCTGGTGGCAGTCATTTCCTGTATGTCCTGTTCGTGTTCGAATCCGCATTGTATTTTAACGCAGGTTACGCAGGCTTCGCTGGGTCAGCAGGATGACGGCGGTCAGGACAATGAGCAGGCCGGCCAGGATGCCGACCGCAAGCTGGCCGCCCAGGAACTGGGCCGCCAGGCCGGCCGGCAGCACTCCCAAGGGGATGAGGGCGAAATTCAGCATGAAAATGCTCATTACCCGGCCTCGGTACTCCTCATCCGACACCTCCATCAGCAGAGATTGGTTCAGGGAGCGGCGGCCGGCGTCGCCCAGGCCCATAAGCACCATCAGGCCCACCGCTACCAGGTAGAAGGGCAGCAGGGCCACCAGCATCAGGGCAATGCCGCTGATGAAGGAACTGAGAATCAGCACCCGTCCCCGGAACCAGTTGCCCAGGGCCGCGATGAACAGGGAGCCGCCCAGCGCGCCCACGCCGATGCCGCTGACCATCAGGCCCATGGCCTCGGGCCCGAGTTCGTAGATGTCCACTATGAATATGGGCATCAGGAACCGGAAGGGCATGGCCAGCACGGTGGACGTCAGGCCGATGATCAGCAGGGCCTGAACCAGGGGCGTGCGGCGAATGTAGCCCAGGCCGGCCTTGATATCGTTCAAGACCCCGGCCCGGCCCGTGCCCGTGGAGCCCTCCATCCTGGGCAGGAAACCGGTGAGGACCATGGCGCCGACGCACATGCCCGTTACCACGTAGTAGACCCCGTCGGGGTTGATGGCGTTGTACAGGAAGCCGGCAATGGTGGGGGCAATGAGAGTCATGCCGCTCATGGCCATGGCATTGAGGGCCATGGCGTTGGTCAACAGGTCCCTTCCCACCAGCTGGGGAATAACTGTCTGCCGCGCCGGCATCATGAACGCAAATACGGCGCCCTGCATCATGGATGCGGCCAGCAGGTAGTACCACTCTACGACGCCCGTGGTAATTGAGACGGCCACGAACAGGGCGATGAGGGCCGCGCCCAGCTGTCCCCACTGGATGATGCGCCTCCGCTCCAGCCGGTCGGCAAAGGCGCCGCCGAACAGGGCCAGCAGCAGCATGGGCAGGGCAAAACCGGCCGATACGATGCCCAGAAGGGCGGGAGAGCCGGTCAGGTCGTAGGTAAGGTAGCCCCGGGCCAGCATCTGCATTTGCATGCCGCCCATGAGCAGCAGCATCCCCAGCCAGAGAATGCGAAACTGCCGGTTGCCCAGCGAGGTGAATGTCTGCCGGAAGTTGAAGGGCGAACCGGGCTGCCGTCCCCGGGCTTGCCTGGGGGCGTCTCGGGCCGTTGTTTCCTGGGCCGGCCGGTCTGCTGGAGTGGCTGTGGTGGAAGAAAGTTGGTCGGTGGCAGTTGCCGAAACATTGGAGGAGGGTTGGGAACCGGAATTGCTCTGCGTGATGGGTCCTCCGGGGGCAAGAACGCCAGATTTTCTACAGTATAGCCCAAAGGAAGGGCTGTAGCTAGCGGGGGTTGAGAAGTTTTCGTATCCATCTCAAGCGGGTCGGCCCTCTGCACAATTACCTGTCAGCGATATACGTAAAGATTAGCCTAATAATAATATTTTATCTATCACAAAATCGTCTCTATTAACGTTGTTGCTATTTTATTTTGGCAGTTATATATTGCGTCCAGTCAGGGCATCACGAACTGGCTGGTTCCCGCTGGGCACGGCCCCTTTTTTTCCTTGCCAGGTGAATCCGGGGTGGTGTCGCGCATTCTTAGACCGTATTGGAGAGGTCTTTATGAGCATGTATTCTAGTGTGTTTCGGCACTGGGCATTAAACGTTGTGTGCCTTACCGTGCTTCTGGCCTTGGTGGCCTGCGGGGCATCGGCTCCGGATGCGCCGGAAGCCGAATCGGGTTCGCAGCCCGCGACTCAGCCCGCGACCTAGCCCCAGACCCGGGGCCAGGACCAAGCCCAGGCAGCGCCCCAGGCGGCGGCGCAGCCCCGGGAAGCTGCGCCCGCGCCTACCAACACTCCGCCCGCTCCCACCATCAGCGCCGTCGTGGGCCAGGGAGCCATCGGCGTAGTGCCCACGCCCACCCCCGCTCCCACGGCAACCGTGGCGCCGGTTATGGAGGAACCTCCGGCCGAACCGGCGGTCACATTGTTGAAGGTGGCCAGGACCACCCCAAACACCAGCTCACTGGACCCGGCCCTGGGCGGCAGGGGCAACTTCAGCTGGCTGGAACCTATGTACGAAGGGATGATTTTCTTTGACCAGTTCACCGACCTGCGGCCCATGATGGCTCGCGAATGGTCCACCAACGAGGACTTCTCGGTCTGGACCATCCAGCTGCGTGAGAATGTCCCCTTCCACAAGGACTGGGGCATTGTGAACGCCGCCGACGCGGTCCATTCCCTGGACCAGGGGAGGCGGCTGGATGCCCAGGGCAACCGGGCGCCGGCCACCCGGGAACTTATCGAGAGCATAGACCTGCCCGACGGCCCGGAAGGTCACCAGTTGGTGCTGAACCTGACCGCATCTGAGCCGGTGATGCTTAGCTGGCTCAGCACCAACCAGAACGAGGCGGTTATTCGCAGCAAGGCGGTCTGGGAGCAGGCCGGCGGCATGCTGGACGGCTGGGAACCCAACGAGGTCGGCATCCAGGAGATGCAGAACAATCCCATCGGCACCGGCCCCTACCAGTTCGAGGAGTTCCAGGAAGACCAGTACATTCTCTACGGCCCCACCGGATACGACCACTGGCGCATTTCGCCGGACTTCCCCGAGGTGCAGATCTTCTTCGTGCGCGAAGCCTCAACGCACCTGGCTATGCTGGTGGCAGAGGAGGTGCATGCTGCCGATGTGCCGCGAGACCTGCAGCCCGCAGCCGAAGCCAACGGCCTGAAGGTGTTGAGCAGCACCGTGCCCGCCATGCGCCTGCTGGGCTTCTTCGGGGGTCTGCACCTGCCCGACGACCCTGCCTACGACGCCAGCGCTCCCCTGTCCAACCCCAAGGTTCGTGAGGCTCTGAATATCGCCATAGACCGGGAGGAGATCAACCGCACTTTCCTGAAGGGACGCGGCGAGGTGATGGTGCAGAGCGTCGCCCATCCCAAGTTCCCCGGTTGGAACCAGGACCTGGTGGCGGAATTTGACGAGATGTACGCCTATGACCCGGAGAAGGCCAGGGCCCTGCTGGCCGAAGCCGGTTACCCCGAGGGCTTCGAAATGGTCCAGAAGGCTTATCCCCGTCCGGGATTGCCGGAAATCCTAGATATGGGCGAACTGGTCAACCGCTACTGGGAAGAGATCGGCGTGACGGCCAAGTTTGAGCCCACCGAGCCGGCGGCGGTAAGCGCCCTGGTGCTGGCCAAGGAGTCCACCAACATGGCCTACCTGCACACGGGCAGCTATAGCGAGCCTACCTACGCCATCTTCGGCTATCACTATTCCGGCAGCAAACGGCCTCGCTACCTGGACCCGTACATCGACGGCAAGTATGAGGAACTGCAGGCCGCTACCACGCTGGAAGGCCGCGCGGAGGCCATAGGCGACGTCATCGACTTCTGCTTCCGCATCTATTGCACCATACCTCTGTTCTGGGTGCCGGCCGAGTTCACCATCAACCCGGAGGTGATTGCCGACTGGCAGACCCATGCCACCTTCGGTGTACGCAACTTCGAGTATATCGAAGCGGCCCAGTAAGGCGACTTCGGTTGACAGCCCATTCCGCAGCGCAATAAATCGCGCCAACTCAGGCCCCTGGGAAACAGGGGCCTGCTTCCTTTTCCAGCGATTGAAAACTCTGGTACCTGGCAATCAGTCAGGCCTGGGCCGAGGCATCCTGTCTACTGCCGCCGGGCACGCGAGAGCGCGATTCCAGTACCGGGTTAGTTTGCGGCAGCAACCTACAATGGCATGTAATGTACCGGTTTCGATACTAAATTCGGAGAACTTGACAGATATTCGTAAACAACAATTGACACTTGCCTGATAGGGGCGTATCGTTGCTGAAATTCATCGAAAAGGGACAGGGGTAGGTATGAGAAACATTCCTTTGTGGAAACCACGCATTATTTTCACACTGGCAACTATAATGGCCCTGCTTTTCATGGTGGCCTGCGGCGCCGCGGAGGAATCCCCGGCCGAACCTGCGGGCAGCAGCGCTGAACCGGCCGCTCCGGCCCAGGGCCAGCCCGAACCGGCTGCGCCCGCCGCCGCCAGCGACGCTCCCGCCCAGGCTCCCGCCTCGGCGTCCTCCGATTCGGGCCAGGCCGCGGCAGCCCCGGCCCCAACTGCGGCGCCGTCCTCGGCGGGGGCCGCCCCCGCCGCGGCGCCCCAGTCCGACGCCCCCACCGGCACCCTGCGCATTGCCCTGGACGAAATAGGGCCGCCCAAGTGGATTCCCAAGCTGCAGGGCGCGCCCCAGAACAGCATCAACAACACCACCTTCTGGGAGTCCCTGTGGAGGAACGAGAAGGAAGCAGGTCTGGTTGGTGTCCTGGCCGAAAGCTGGGAGATTTCGGATGATGCGACAGTCTGGACCATCAACCTGCACCAGGGCGTCCCCTTCCACCACGACTATGGTGAACTGACTGCCAGCGACTTCGTGTTCACCATGGAAAACAGCGTAGAGGAAGGAACCACCCGGTCGCCCCGCCTGCTGAACCTCCACTTCTTCGCCGAAGGAGGTGGGATGACGGTGGTGGACGACTACACCTTTGAGATTGACACCGTCAACCCCGCGTGGAGCCTGCCCTGGGACGTGGCCACGGGCATGACAGCCTACATGGGGACGGGGGTCATCAGCCAGAAATACTACGAGGAATACGGGGAAGAACAGGCGGGCTTCTCGCTGGCCGTGGGCACCGGCCCCTGGAAGAGCATCGAACACGTAACGGGCGGCACCTGGCGGTTTGAGGCCGTCCAGGACCACTGGCGAAAGACGCCAAACTTCGCCGAGCTTCACTACGCCGAGATTTCCGAGGAATCGACGCGGCTGGCCAACTTCCTGGCCAACAAGCTGGACATCGCCACCTTCAACCTGGAGTCCGTCGCCCAGCTGGAAGAACAGTGCAGCGACTGCAAGTTCAAGACCTTTACCACCGGCGCCCAGCTTTTCCTCAACATCCACGGCAACCTGTACGTGGACCGCGCTGATCTGCCCACGCCCAGGGACCCCAGCCTGCCCTGGGTTTCCGCCAGCGCCGACATGAACTCGGCGGACTGGATAAACGCCCGCAAGGTCCGCAAGGCTATGGCCATTTCCATCGACCGCCAACTGCTGGTGGACACGCTCCTGCTGGGCAAGGGAGAACCGGCCCACGTCTACGGCTGGGCCGGATTCGAGGACGAACTGGGCTACCTGGCCGACCTGAAGCACGAATATGACCCGGACATGGCCAGGCAGCTTTTGGCGGAAGCGGGCTATCCCGACGGGTTCGAGGTGCCAATGGCCCTCACCAACCGCCCCTACCCGGGCACCATAGAAACGGCGGCGGCCGTCGCCACCATGTGGGAAGATATCGGCATCCGCACCACCCAGATACGCCAGCCCATGTCCGCCTTCCGGCCCAACTTCGTGGAACGGTCCTGGAAGGGCATAAACAGCCACGGCAACAACGTATCCAGCGAACCCCTCCTCTCTCGCACACAGACCTATGCTGTGGCCGGAGTCGTCAACTACGGTGTGGAGCATCCCATGTCGGAGGAGCTGAACGCAAAGATCGAGACTACTTTTGACCGGGAGGAACGGCTGGAGCTGGTAAGGCAGCTGACCAAGTTCCTGTACGACGAGGTATTCACCATCCCCACGGTCAGCATCTATCACATCTGGCCCCTGGGCCCGGAGGTGGATGACTGGGAATGGACCTTCCCCGTGGTCAGGGTGCCCTCCAACCTGGAATACATTCCCCACCGCGAGTGAAGGAGGTGAATCGTTAAGCAGATGCCTTCAGGATAGTTTGCCTGTTGCTGATTTTCCTCAGGGGCTTATGGACGTACCTTCAAGACTGAATTGGTCTCCCTGGAGGAACGCAAACACAAGGACAAACAGCAGGACCTGTACAACTGAATAGATTGCCCGAGTTCCCGACCCAGTTGCCCCCACCGAAAGGGAATGGCGAAGGTAAAACCGTAGGGACCACCATACCAACTTTGGAGGTCTGCCATGGCGGTAACAAACAAAGGCAAATTTATCATTTCAGGAATCCTAGCCCTGGCCCTGGCGGCCCTGGTGGGCTGCGGCGCCTCCGAGCCCCAGGCGCCGGCTCCGGCGGAAGTGGCGCCGGAACCGGCCCCCCAGGCGGCCCCGGTCAGCCCGGCGCAGCCGGCGGCGGCAGAAACAGCGCCGGCGCAAGAGCCAGCCCAGCCGGCAGCCCCCCTGGAACCAGCAGCGATCGCTGCAACTTCAGCGCCGGCGCCTACGCCTGTTCCGGTGGCGGCCAGCGAGGCCACAGGTGTCCTGAATATTGCGTATACGGAACTTGGCCCGCCCAGGTTCCTGCCCAAGCTTAACGGTTCTCCTCAAGCTTCAATCAACATGACTACCGTTTACGAATCTCCCTGGCATAACGACCCTGAGGGCAGGATCTTGCCACGGTTGTTTGAGTCCTGGACAGTATCTGATGACGGCCTGGTATGGACTTTCCAAATTCAAGAGGGAATTCCATTCCACTACGATAAGGGAGAACTGACGGCGGAGGATATCGACTGGTCGGTGAACAACCGGCTCCAGGAAGATTCCATATCCCGGCCTACCGGTCTAGCCGCAGTGTGGCAGGCGCCGGAGGGAGGAAGTACGGTTATCGACACCTACACCCTGGAGGTTGATACCAGTGGCAGCGGACCCAGGTTTGATATCAGTTGGTACATCACCAGCGGCAAATTGGGCGGCCAGCTGGTTACCAGCAAATCCCATGTGGAATCCCTGGGCCAGGAGGCAGCAGGGGTAGAGCAGCCAATAGGGACAGGTTCCTTCCGGAGCGTAGAGCACAGGGTTGCCGAGTACTGGCATCTGGAAGCCGTGCCCAACCATTGGCGGAAGACACCCAACTTTGCCGAACTGTACATTAGAGAAATCTCGGAAGAGAGTACCCGGGTCGCAAACTTCCTTGCCGGGGAACTGGATTCGATGCACATGTCTTTGGAGTCTATATCGGAAATAGAGAAGATGGACGGGGTAAGGTTCAAGCGACTACAGGCGGGTGGACAGATGTTCATCAACATTCACGGTCAGATGTACGTAGATCGGGAGGACCTTCCTACTCCACGAAAATCTGATTTGCCCTGGATTTCCGCCGATGCAAATACCGACTCGGAGGAGTGGGAGAGGGCCAGGAAAGTCCGGGAGGCCATGGCCATTTCCATAGACCGGCAGCTGATAGTAGATACGTTGCTGAACGGTGAAGGCAGCCCCTCTTCTTTGTTCGCCTGGATGGGCCACGAAAACCGCCTGGGGCCGTTGTACGAGGAATTGCAGTACGAGTACAACCCGGAGCGGGCAATGCAGCTTCTGGCGGAGGCCGGCTACCCGGACGGGTTTGAAATAAATATGGCTCTGACCACCAGGCCCCTTCCTGCGGTAACCGAGCAGGGTGAAGCAGTCTGCATAATGTGGGAAGAGATTGGCATCCGTTGCATTCAGGAACGGAGCCAGATGTCAGCGTTCAGGCCCCACTTCATAGACCGGTCCTGGACCGGCGTGAACACCCATGGCACGGACGCTTCGCCTGAACCCCTGACAAATATCAACGGCCAGATGTCCGTGAAATCCACGGTCAATTACGGCATCGAACATCCGTGGCTGGAAGAAATGAAGGAGCGTGCGCTGGCAACGGTGGACGAAGATGCGCGGTTTAAGATTGAGGCAGAGATTGCCCAGTGGATCTTCGACAATGTTGTCATCCTGCCTACGTTCAAAGTCAATAGGGTGTACCCCCTTGGGCCGAGGATTGATGACTGGGACATGGCTTGCTGCCGGACCAGGACGTTGATGGACATCGAACACATCCCGCACAGGCAACAGTAACGTATTCAAGGATGATAAAGACTCCGCCGAAAGCCCCTCAAAGTACCAGACAAGTACCAGACCAACGGGTATTTGCCGTGCTTAACGCAGACTGGCACAATGGCGCGGCGGGGGACTACAGGCATTAAGGCCGCTGCCAGCCAATGACAGCTGGCGGCGGCCCCGGCGCCGTTGCCTGGATCGCTTTACCGGAGGTATGGCACATTGCAACGATTCCTGCTCCGCCGGCTGCTGTTGACCATTGTCACCCTGTGGCTGGTCTCAATCCTTATCTTCTTCATGGCCCGCATCTCGGGTGACCCTACCACGCTGCTGATTGACGACTACGCCAGCGCCAGCACCCTGGAAGAGTTGCGGGCGTCCCTGGGCCTGGACAAGTCTTACCCGGAACAGTACTGGATTTTCCTGAAGAATGCCGTGCGGGGCGACTTCGGGGTATCCATCGTACAGAAGCAGCCCGTGGGTTCCCTGATTGTGCAGCGGCTTCCTGCCACCCTTTACCTGGGCCTGGTGGCCTTTGTCTTCTCGCTGGTGGTGGGCATTCCCCTGGGGGTGCTCTCTTCCCTGAAGCGGGGAAGCATCCTGGACCAGGTGGGCAAGATTATTGCCCTGATCGGGCAGTCGGCCCCGCCCTTCTGGATCGGCATTATGCTGATGTTCTTCTTCGCCGTGCGCCTGGGCTGGGTGGCCCCCTCAGGCCGCGAGGAGCTCAGCAGCATTATCCTGCCGGCCATCACCCTGGGCTGGTTCAACGTTGCCGCCAACCTGCGCCTGATGCGCTCGGCCATGCTGGACGTAATGGACACGGAATACATCAAGCTGGCCCGGGCCAAGGGCGTAAGCCAGAACATAATCATCTGGAAACACGCCCTGCGTAACGCCCTGATTCCGCCCCTGACCTTCGCCGGCATCACCCTGGGCGGCCTGATCACCGGCTCCCTGGTGGCTGAGACCGTATTTGCCTGGCCGGGACTGGGGCAGCTTGCCTTCCTGGCGGTGCGCGATTCGGACTACCCGCTGCTGCAGGGGGTCGTGTTATCCTTTGCCGCGGCTTACCTGGCTACCGCTTTCCTGGTTGATGTCTTTTATGCCTACGTGGACCCGCGTATCCGGTTCTCCTGACGTCCTTTTCCAAGACACCTGGAGGATAGAATGGCCGATAATCCCACCCAGGCGGTGCTGGCTCCCGCTCCGGATAGAGTCGGCCTGCCCAAGATCTGGAGAACCGTAAGGCGATGGCCGCTGCTGCCCCTGGCCCTGCTGCTGCTGGTGGTCTTCGCCGGTGTATTTGCCCCGTGGATTGCGCCGGAAGACCCGCGCAAGGGCGACCTGCGGGCCCGCATGGCCCCACCATTCTGGCTGGAAGGCGGCAGCATGGAGCACCTGCTGGGCACCGACCACCTGGGGCGGGATATATTCAGTCGCATTGTCTATGGAGCGCGCATTTCCCTGGTGGTGGCGGCGGTAACCCTGGGCCTGGGCGGTACCACCGGCACCGTGCTGGGCCTGCTGGCCGGGTGGTACGGCAAATGGATAGATGAAATCATAATGCGCATCGTGGACATCGCGTTAGCGGTTCCCCTGGTGCTGGTGGCCCTGGTAATGGTGGTGGCGGTGGGCCAGGCCTTTCCCTCGGATCTGGGCGGGCAGACGGGCCTCATCATCCTGGTGCTAGCCGGCTTTTTCTGGGTACGGTTTGCCCGGCTGGTACGGGGCGAGGTGTTGCAGCTCAAGACGCTGGACTACGTGGCCCTGGCCAAAGTCGCTGGCGCCTCCATCCCCAGGATTCTGTTTGTTCACATATTCCCCGGGGTAATAAACACCCTTATCGTGCTGGCTACCCTGCAGGTGGGATTCGTAATCCTGGTGGAGTCCACCCTCAGCTTCCTGGGCGCCGGCGTTCCGCCGCCCACCCCGGCCTGGGGGTCCATGGTGGCCGAGGGGCGGGACTTCCTGGCAGGAGCGTGGTGGATTTCGACGATGCCCGGCGTGGCTATCCTGTTGACGGTAATGTCCCTGAACCTGTTTGGCGACTGGCTACGCGATACCCTGGACCCCAGGCTGCGGCAGTTGGCAACGAATTAGGGGCAGTCCGAATGCCAGAGTCTGGAACTAAGGGCTTTGATCCTGGAATCTCGAGTGCAGGGGTTCGGTGGCGGGTGTCTTGAGTTCCTCGATGATCAGTTGGCAGATTTGGATGCCCGGCGTCAGCCGACACAAAAATGGTCCAACATTGGAGATTTCCAATCTTATGGTCCCACGAAAATCGGCATGAATGGTGGGAGCAGTTTGGTGAATCGATAATCCGAATCTGGCCAGTGAACTCTTGCCTTCTACCTTGGCCGCCAGGTGCAGGGGCATTTCGACCCTTTCCAAAGTGCCGGCCAGTACGAACTGTCCGGGAGTCAATTCCAGGTACCCATCTGTTGGTATATACAACTGCCTGCCGTACTGCGCCGCAATAGTCTCGGGTTCCGATCTTCCCACCGTAACGAAGACTCCCGAGTCTTCACTGGGACTGTCAAAAACGGTGAAGCTGTTGCCAAGCCGCAGGTCAACAGCAGAAGTCGAGTACATGCTGGCGTCAGGAAACGGGTCGATGGTCAATGCGCGTTGTTCCAGGGCCCTTCTTATATCATCCCTGCTGAAAATCATCACCACCAGCCAATCTGCACCGCTTGTCCCTGTTCTTTTCTGGGGACGCGCAGCAGGTCGGTGGATGAGGTGGTCTCGTTGGGAAGCAAGATCTCCCAGTCTCCGTTATCGTAGTCGCCCACTATGAATGCCTTTAACCACCTGTTTGTAATGTTAACCGCATAGTCCGGCATCCACCCGTGATACTCTCTTTCGCCCAACGCAAAGGTTACTGTTGCTTCGTTGGGAAACCACACGCTGGAACCGGCCTTTTTCAGCTTTACCCGGGCGCCGGTGGCTTTCTCCCGCTTCTCCGGCCAGTCTGTCCACGCTTCCTTGCTGTCCATTTGGCAATCCCCCGATCTGGTGTCGGCGATGGTAACTTGCTGGTCTCACTGCGTCAACAAACGAGTGTCAGCAATTTATTCCTGCCCGTCTCCCTCGGACATGTCGCCGGGGCATAATTGTTGTTTCCCCGACCGCCAGAGGTACGAAATTCTTGGCAATGGAACGTGGCGCCAACACCTCGGATACCCCCACCCCCTTCCGTATCCTCGTTATCTGTACCGGCAACCGTGCCCGTTCCCAGATGGCCCACGGTTGGCTGAGGCAACTGGGCGGACATGCCGTTCAAGTCGCCAGCGCCGGCGCTCAGCCTCGGGGCGTGCATCCCTTGGCAGTCCGGGTTATGGCCGAGGTGGGCATCGACATTGCGTCCCATACGTCGGACCACGTGGACGATTACATTGATGTGGACTTTGACCTGGTACTGACGGTGTGCGACGCGGCAAGAGAGGTGTGCCCCGTCTTCCCCAGGGCAGTGCGGCAACTCCACCATGGATTTGAAGACCCGGACAAGGCGGGGCTGGACGAGGAGGAATTGCTGTCCGTGTTCCGGCGGATTCGGGATGAAATAGTAGCCTGTTGCCGTCGATTAGTGGAAGCGGAGCTGGGAGCAGACCGAGCGGGTTACCCCTGATATACGCGAGCAGCTCCTTCCCCGCCGAGGAAAAAGCGGATTAGTCCGCCGGCGCGGCTGCCGGCGTCTCCGGCCTTGCCGGATGCGCTTCCTGGTCGCCTTCGTCGGCCTCAGCTTCCTGTGTCGCCTCTTCGCCCTCTTCCCCTGGTCCCTCTTCCCTGGGGGCCAGCAGCCTCCTGCGTCCGGTAATGATCAGCAATACGTAGCCCATGACGATGCGCAGTACGAACTCCAGCGCCACCAGGAATATGAAGTAGTAGAAGATGGTGTCCCGGTTGTTGCTGGCTTCCCGTATTACCGCCAGCGACTCTTCCACGGTGAAGAAGGAAGCGTCAATGATGAAGATACCAAGAACGGCAAAGG
>JAJEDS010000097.1 GCA_022821365.1 Dehalococcoidia bacterium
GAATGACCACCTCGTCCAGCGTACGAAAAGGACCGCCCACCTGCCGTCCGGCCACCAGGAATCGGCAACCCCTGGCCCAAATCTCCGCCAGGGCGGTAAGCATCGCCGTCTCCGAATCCCCATAGTACTTGGGATCAATCACCCGCACCATCGTGTCCCAGCCGATTACAAACACGCTGCCCGGGAATACTTCGGACTTCTTCTGAAAAGTGGGGGTGCGAGTCAGCGCCACCGCTCCTTCGCCTTTCAGCCCGGCCAGTCGCCGCATTATTTCCGACTCCTCCAGGGGCGGCTTGTCCACGTTAAGTACCGCCAGCTCAAACACCGCGTCCAGGCCCGTCATCTCCCTGGCCACCGCCACAATTTGCCGGTGCCCGTCGTGCAATGGATTAAACGAGCCGGGCAACACAACCATTGGATCGGGCAAATCCCCTTCCCTGGCAGAAATATCCCCGGACTCGCTGACCATTGCCAAATCTACTTCGCCGGAGAGAAGTCGCTGGACTGGGTTGGCGTGCTGAACCGTTTCCACTTCAGGGACCTCCACCTCGGTGAAGCCAATGTCAATCTCCGCCTCCACGCCGAAGGCCTGGGCCATGGCCTGGATCAGCAGGCGGCTGACCACCTCCTCTTCGCCGATACGGTCCCGCTTGCCCTTGTCCAGCTTCAAGTTGTATGACGTTACCCCGGTGTGGTCCCAGGTGGCGATGCACGCCCGATGGTCGCCCCGCTTGGTATAGTCAGTGGCGATGGTGGCAGTGCAGGCCACTCCCACAACGGGCGAGTCGTCTTCCACCAACCTCAGGCCCCGGCGGTAGCATGCCCGCGCCATGTCCTGCGCGTTCCGGGGCGAAACGTACTGAGCCGGCTCCTCTCCCACAAGGTCGATCATGGACAGGCGGCCGTAGGGGACCAGGGTCTCCAGGAGGGTTCGGGATGCGCCGGAAACGCCCAACAGCCATGACATGGCCCCGCTGCCGGCGCCGGCCACTGCCAGCACCGATTTGTGGGACGTTCCGTGCAAATTGACAATTACCTCTTGTATTTCCTGGTCCATTTCAGTCCCCTTCTGCCCCAGGATTGACGGCTTGAGGCGTCCATGCCGTGTAGTCTATGTCGGACATCCGGCTGCGTGAGATTTCGACCTCGCCGCTGATTTTCTCATTCCAGGCTTCGTTCCATTCCTTGGGTATCAGGCTGCGAGCCTCCCGCCACGTCACCGGCGCAAGGTCGGGGCTGGCAAACCCGGCCACCACGTCGGCCAGGAAACACGTCATATCCCCGCCGTCCATGGCGTTGACCAACCGGCATTCCAGGAAACCCATGCACCCGGCAAGGATGGGGACGCCGGTTTCGCCCAGGGAATAATCCACTTCCTCCAGCTTCTCACGGTCCACGCCCGAAACCAGTCCGAAATCCCTGATGAAGTGAAGTTGGTGCCGGCAGAGAAAATTAAGGCCGAAAGCCTGGCTCCCGCAAATCAGCCGGTGACTGTAGTTCCCCTTGTAAATCTGTACCAGTACCCGGGGCCGGTCCGGCACGATGGAAGCTGCTGTTATGGCCACGGCGATCTGGGCGTTGATCTTACCTTGCCACGCGCTGGTAACCGCCGCCAGGGGCGACCAAAGCCGGCCCATTATTGGGGCAATTTCCCGGTATTCCATTATGCCAGCCAAACTTTCGGGGTGGTTTCGCCGCAGTTTATCATCGCCCCGCACCCTTGTCGAAGTAAATTGCCCAAGCCTCTAACCCTTTGACCTGCCATCCACTTGCCATGAATGGGAAGGGGCAGCCCTTGTGGCTGCCCGCTATCCGTCAGCTTCATTCACACCGTTGCCGCGACTCAGTCTTGGGTTACGCTGTTGCGCCACCCCTTCTACCAATCCGGCATAATATCGTCGCCGCCATTCTTGGTCAGCCGACGCTGCTCAGACCCATCGGCGTTCATCACCAGGATGTCCGCAGAACCGTATAGGTGGGTAACGAAGGCCAGTTGTTTCCCGTCGGGCGACCATACTGGCGACACGTCCTCCGCCTTGTTGGTGGTCAGCCGCCGCTGTTCGGCGCCGTCCGCCTGCATGGTGTAGATTTCCGGGTTCCCGTCCCGGGTCGAAACGAAGGCCAGGCCCTTGCTGTTTGGGTGCCACGCTGGCGAATGATCGTCGAATCCCCCGTGGGTGAGACGGGTCTCCTCCACGCCATCCTCCCAGGAGCCACCCTTGACCGGGCGGGCCAGGTAGATAACCCGCGCATCGTCCTGGTGGCGGACGAAGGCGATATACTTGCCATCCGGCGACCATACCGGGTGGGTATCGTTACCCTCCGTCAACCGCAGCAGGTTAACTCCCGAAGGATTCCGCAGCCACAGCCCCCGCTCTTCTTCCGGTTCCACATTGTAGAAAATCAGCCACTCTCCATCCGGCGACCAGTCACCCAGTTCCTCGGCGGGCCCGTCGAAGGTCACCTGGTCCACTTCCCTGCTTTCCAGCGTGATGGAGTATATTTCCGAACCTTCATTGCCAGGTTCGTCCGACTCGGAGACGTAGGCCAGCAATCGCTGTTCCGGATGCCAGCGGGGGGAAGCATCCAGCCCTGGGCTGTTGGTCAACCGCCTTACGTCCTGGCCCTCCCTGTTGATCAGGTTTATTTCCTTGTCTCCCGACTCCCGGGAAACGTAGGCAATCTGCTGCCGGTCCGGCGACCAGCGGGGTTCTTCGTCCGGGCCGCCGTTGTTGGTCAGTCGCGAGGTCTCACCATTCTCGACGTCCACTATATAGAGATCCCGGTCCCCGTCCGTATCCGAAACGTACACTATGCCGCTGTCGCCGGCGGGAACGAAGGAGCACGCCATCGCCATAACCAGCGCTATCGAGGCCACGACCAGCAACCCCGGCAACGCAAAAGGGACCTTAATGCCCTGTGGTTTCTTCATGCTGCACCACCTCCCCTCGGGCCATATCCAAGGCAATCGTTCTCACGAACATATTCTCAATAGAGAGGTTACGACAATCCGGCCAAAAAAGACCATTGGGTATTATGTGCACTTTGCGGCAAATTTCGCTCACCAGCATTGACGATACGAACTGCGTTAGAAGAGAGAAACGCCTGAGTATTCCTGCCGCATCGGTGAAAGTCTCCTTCCCCAGGGCCATCTCACTTCAATCAGGTCGTCCGGCTCAGTTGCTTTTATTCCAACGAATTTCTCACCACAGAGAATCAGAAACGCGGAGTTGCACGGAGAATCTCTGCGCTCCTCTGTGTACTCTGCGCCTCTGTGGTTAAAGAAAGTCTCCAAATGCGATTGCCCTGGCCCCTTTCCTCTACTGCCTTGACAAGGCTGGGGCGCATCATTAACTTTACTGCAAACTATGGGGCCGCCGCCCCAACCCACTGCGGGAGGTACGCTTATGAAAGCTCTCGTAGGAGCAAATCTGATAGACGGCACCGGCGGGCCGGTTGTCAATGACGCCACCGTTCTCATTGAAGGCGAACGGATAGTCCAGACCGGCCCCCGGCAGGCGGTAGACCTGCCCCAGCGCACCGAAGTCATTGACGTAACCGGAATGACGCTTATGCCGGGCATGATTGACTGCCACGACCACCTGGCCTCCAAGGACTACGGCCTGGCAAGCCGAATGGGCTACGACGCCCCCCTGTCCCTGCAGCACCTTCGCACCGCAAAGGTGTTGGAGCAGACCCTGGAAGCAGGCTATACCTGCGTTCGGGACGGCGGCGGCCTGGACGCCGGGTTCAAGCAGGCGGTGGAAATGGGCCTCTATCCCGGGCCGCGCCTGGTGCTTTCCGTGGCCATCATCTCCCCCACCGGCGGCCTGGCCGACAAGGTAACCCCTTCAGGCCAGTGCTTTCCCCACGAAGATCCGATGATCCCGTCGGGCATCGCCGACGGCGACGACCCGGTGCGCGCCAAGGTGCGGGAAATGTGCCGCGTCGGCGCCGACGTGATCAAGTTCGCCACCACCGGCGGCGCCAGTTCCCGCCCGGGCCACGGTCCCCTGGACATCGCCTTTGGCCCCTCCGAGGTCCGTGCCCTCATCGATGAATCAAAGGCCCTGGGCCGCCGGACCATGTGCCACGCCGTAGGCGGTCCCGGCTTAAGAATGTGCGTCGAGGCCGGCGCTCACTCGGTGGAGCACGGCTGCTATCTGGCCGAAGACCCGGACCTGCTCAAGATGATGGCCGACAAGGGCATATTCCTGGTTCCCACCTTTGAAATCTACGAATTCCACGCCACCCTCAGCGCTCCCCATATGCAGGCTCGCTCCCGAGCCTTGATGGACATTCACAAGGAAACCATGCACCAGGCCCTGGCGGCGGGAGTCAAAGTGGTGGGTGGTACCGATGCCGGCGGCTACGTCCACGGAGACAATGCCCGGGAGATACAGATAATGGTGGAGAAGGGTATGTCCAACATGCAGGCCATCCAGGCCTGCACCGGTTGGGCCGCCGAATGCGTGGACATGGATAAGGACATCGGCACAGTTGCCAAAGGCAAATACGCCGACCTCCTGGTACTGGACGGCGACCCGTTGAAAGACATTGAAGTCCTCCGGCGCCCGGAAAGCATCAAGATGGTGATGAAGGGCGGCCAACCGGCCGTAGACCGCCTTCCCGTCCGCGAACCCCAGCCCGTTGCCTAGGCTATCTGGTCAAATACACCAACAGCGGGTCGGTTGTATTAACGGCCGACCCACTTTGTTGATAAGCCATGCGTTTTCACGTCCTGACCCTCTTCCCGGAAGCCTTCGAAGGGCCCGTCCGGCACAGTATGCTGGGCCGGGCTATCCAGCGCGGCCTCATCTCGGTACAGATCGCCGATATACGTTCCTACACCCACGACATCCACGGCACCGCCGACGACTACCAGTTCGGCGGGGGCCACGGCATGGTGCTCAAGCCCGAACCAATCTTCGATGCCGTATCCGACTCCCTCTCCCCCTACAGTGAAGGAGAACGTGCCTCCATACCCATCGTCCTCCTGTCTCCCCAGGGTCGCAGGTTGGACCAGCAGCTTGTGCTGGAGCTGGCGCAGGCTCCGGCCTTGGCCCTGATTTGCGGCCACTACGCTGGCGTGGACGAGCGCGTCCGCGGCCATCTGGCTACCCACGACGTCAGCATTGGCGACTACATCCTGACCGGCGGTGAACTGGCGGCCATGGTGGTTATCGACGCCGTCTCCAGGTTCGTGCCCGACGTGGTGGGCTCCGCCGAGAACGTTCTGGAAGACTCCATCACTTCCGGTCTCCTCCAGCATCCCCTCTACACCCGCCCAGCGGAATTCAGGGGTCTCACTGTGCCTGAAATTCTCCGCTCGGGCCACCACGGGGAGATCGACCGCTGGCGCCGAAAGGAGTCCTTGCACCG
>JAJEDS010000236.1 GCA_022821365.1 Dehalococcoidia bacterium
ACGAACTGGTCTTGGCCGTGCTGCTGGTAGCTGCCATCGGCCTGTCTCCCCTGGCGGCCATAATCGCCCTGGGCCTGCCCTACGCCGGAATTCTGGGCCGCATATACGCTGAGTTCCTGGAGGATGTGCAAGAGGAACCGCTGGAAGCGCTGCGCTCCTCCGGCGCTTCCACAGTGCATACCCTGGTCTACGGGCGGCTGCCCATGTGCCTGCCCGACCTGGTCAGCTACACCTTCTACCGTTTCGAGTGCTCTATACGTTCCGCCGCCATCCTGAGCTTCGTTGGAATCAGGGGCATTGGCTACGAGATCCAGATATCCCTTGGAGACTTGCTTTTCGGTCAGGTGTGGACTCTGCTATTCATGCTGCTGGGCATCGTCGCCCTGGTGGACTTCTGGAGCGGGCGCGTGCGGCACAGCCTGTTGACGTCATGACCGGACCGGATCGGCAATCCCAGTCCAACAGGAGAGCAAGGCGGACTCCCACCTTCGCCAGGCTGTCTCTCTATACCTTCGCCGTCTTGCTGGTGGTTGCCTGGGTGTACATCTTTACTGAAGGCGACAGTGGTTTCACTGACTTGTTCCGAAGCCGGACCTGGGACAACGCCGGCAGTTTTCTGTCCCGAATGGCCGGCATGGGATTGGAAGAAGCCCCCGCCTTCCTTCGCCTGGAGCAGTGGTGGGATACCGGAAAGCTGGCCTACGGCACCCTGGCAATGAGCGTGCTGGCCATTGGCATGGCCGGGTCCGGCGCCTTCCTTACTTTTATGTTCGCAGCCCGTACCCTCAGCAATGGCGACCTGGGCGGCAAGCCCTCCCCACTCGGCGCGGTCCTGTACTACGTCCTTCGGATATTCTACGCCTTCACCAGGGCGGTGCCCGAACTGGTGTGGGCTCTGCTGATTGTCTTTTTCCTAACACCGGGGATTCTGCCGGGGGCCATAGCCCTGGGCATCCACAACCTGGGCATTGTGGGACGCCTGGCCGCCGAGGTAGTTGAAGACATGGACCCGGCGCCGGCCCGGGCCCTGCGATCCTCGGGAGCGGGGATGTTCCAGGTGTTTCTTTACGCGGTGCTGCCCCAGACTCTTCCCCACTTCATCACCTACTTGCTCTACCGGTGGGAGGTGGTGATTCGGACCACGGTGGTGGTGGGGTTGGTCAGCGCCGGGGGCCTGGGCCAGGAGTTCCGCCTTAGTCTCAGCTTCTTCCAATACGACCAGGTGACACTCATCATCCTCTGGTACCTGTTGCTGGTGTTGGGCGTGGATTTCCTGAGCGCGTGGCTCAGAAAGATGGCCCGGTTTGATTAGGGAGAGTCGCTGACTGGTCAGCAGCCAGGGTAGAGGGCAAGGGCCGTTCGCTGGCGGCCCCTGCGTGAATTAGAGTTTCCTGAAGCTGGCCGCTATAGGCTACGGTTCAAAACTGGACGGGGTAAACTACCTGGATCACCCGTCCGTCCCGGAGGGCGTCAAAGTAGCCATGGGAGCCACCGGGATTCTGGAGCCAGCGCCTGGTGAAGTAGGCGCAGATGTTTGCCAACTGGGTGCACACGGACCCTTCCGGGGACGTATAGCACAGGTCTTCCAATACGATAGGCGTAGGAATCTCCACCTCGGCGTGGAGAAACCGGGACATGTACTCCGGCTCCAAAGACTTGCCGGACTGGGCCACCACCATGGCATAGTCCTGTATTGGGCCGGTAGCCTCCATTATGTGGTCGGGATGCACATCGGCCACGGCGGCTTCGTCCAAGTACATGTTGAGAGCGAACAGGAACTTGCTGGTTATGGCCTCCGGCGGAGTGGACCAGTCGCTTACGGCTTCGTTGCCGTTCTTACGGGCCTCCGCCAGTTGAACCTTGTCCACAAAGGTAATTATGACCGGGGCCTCCCGGCGGATCATGATGTTGAGGCAGTCCTGGATGAGTTCAGCCCGCTTGTCCGGTGACCATGAACGGAAAAAGCCGCTCCCCTGGTAAACGTCTGCCGGCCTCAGGTGAGCCGGCGTATTGCCTGCTCCCAGGGGTTCCCCAAAGTGACGGCGGCACAGGGCGTTGAACTCCCCGTTTATGGCAACGTACTGGTTTTCATGAATGATGAGCCCGGAATAAACCTGGTGCCGCTGGTTGGAATCGCTCAGGCTGTTGCCAGTATTCCCGGATTCACCGATATATACCAGATACATTTCGTTGCCTCCGCTGATATTGGGGCGCCACGGTCTCCTGTTTAGCCGGAATATACCGTCGCACCGCGGTCATCCTCTCCGGCCTTCTGCCAGTTATTATTCGGCTTCCGGGGTGGCCTCCCCGTCGGACTCAGCCGGGGAGGCTTCAGCCTCAGGAGCGTCACCGGCCTCCTCCTGGCGACCCAGGGCCTGGCGACCGGCATCAACCCTGACCACCATAGCTTCCGGGTCGGTCAACATGGTCACATTGCCTTCCAGCGGCAAATCACCGGCGCGAACCGCCGAATTGGTGTCGACCAACACAGATAGATCTATGACAACTTCGTCGGGGATTTCCAGTGGAAGGGCTTCCACTTCCAGCGAGTAGAGAGTCTGGGCCACGGAACCACCCGTCTCCCGGGCCCCCGGAGATTCCCCTACCAGGTTTATGGGGACCTGGGCCGTAATCCTCTCGGTGGCGGAGACGGCGAGAAAGTCCACATGGAGCAACTGGCTGCGTATGGGACTCCACTGGATTTCCCGGGCAAAGGCCAAGCTCTCACCCGCTTCCCCTTTGATGGAAAGGGTAACGGGGTTGGTGCTGCCGGCCTGGGCCAGCGCTCTCAGTAATTGCCGGTTTTCGCACTGCAACGGGCGGGACTCCACGCCCGGCCCGTAAAGGTGCACAGGGATAGTACCGGCGCGTCGCAACTGCTTAACCTTCTTGCCCAGAACGGTGCGAGGTTCCAACTCCAGGCTAATTAACTCCGTGGTCATTTCTTCCCGTCTCCTTGGCTATCGGGCAACCTTCAGCGTTGCCCCTTTGTTGCCAGTCCTCTTACCCCCTGCGCCGCCTTGTGGGTGGGCTTGGGCGTAACCCTCTAATAATAGCACTCACATTGGGGAAATGGAAATTAAGGCGCCGCCGGCAATGCTATCGCATTTGGAGGTTTACTTTAACAACAGAGTCGCAGAGTAGGCAAAGGAGCGCAGAGATTCTCCGCCCAACTCCGCGTTCTCTGTGTCTCCGTGGCGAGAAATCAATTGGAATAAAAGCGACTGAACTGGACGACCCAATTGAAGTGCGATAGCCCAGGCCGTCGGCACAGGGCAATCGCATTTTGGAAAGGTTAAGGGAGGCCATCGGCTGTGGTGGGCCGAAAACGCTGGTTCCGGCGGATAATGGCGGTAGTTCTCCAAATAATACCCACCTTTGCGGAGGGAAGAAAATTTCTATTTTCCCCTAATATCCGCTCATTTTGACTCACTCCCAGTCGCCTGGCAATTCGTGAGCTGCCCCCGGTATTTCAACGCGGGCGCTCGGAGGCGCTTAAGGCAACACGGAACAAACGGAGATTTCCCGGAGTTCCCAGTTTCAGGATAGGGGGACGCAAGCCGAGGAGGCAAGAGGCTGTTGCCAGTTAAATGCTGGACTGGCCAAGATAATCACACCGATGAGAAAGCGGGGAATCATACTGCAATTTCCCTGGCCAGCGGCGACAGGGCATTCGCACTCCAGGTTCAGGGACAACAGGCAGCACCCGCGCGGGGTCAAGTTAGATATAGAAATACTACCTCCCTATTGCTCACCCGCATAACACATCATCAACGTAAAAGCATTACACCGCCCGAATATCGTCATCGCAGGGGTCGTACTAAAGCAGAGCCAAGGTGCGAAGCCCAATCTATGCTCGAATACTGCCACTCTTGTCGGCCCTGTTTGCCACCGCAGGGGCGACTCGCGAATAGCCCCTACGGTGCTGGCGAAGGACCTGCGCCACTTTAACAAAAGTGTCTTTCACCCTGGTAATGATTTAACCGTCTGCCCTGTTCCAGTCTCCACTCCACTCGACCCTTGGAGGCGACTCGGGTCGCTGGGCCACGCACAATAGTTCACAACGAGCAGAAATGAGACGGAAATCAGAACCTTCTGGCTGCCCACCCCTGCCAACTGACGCCTGGCGCTGCCCAAACTTTGTCGTTGCGTCTTCAGGGCCATCGCCTTAGACTGTCAGCACCTTAAATCTGAACCTTCCAGAACTGGAGGCGCACCATGACTGAACTGGACGACCGGTACCAACGTGGCAGGGAGACCCGCAGAATGTTTGGCGGCGGAGAGATTACCGGAGGATCGGCTCCCGGGGCGTGGGAAATCGCTCCGGACCTGGAAAGAATACTGGGCGAAGGGCTGTTCGGCACAATCTGGCGGCGCCCTGCATTGACTCCGGTGCAGCGGGAGATGATAACCCTGTCCTGCCTCATAGTCACCAACCGGGAAGTCCAGCTAAAGCGGCATTTGGGCAACGCCCTGAACATTGGCCTGACTCCCGAGCAGGTGGTGGAATTAATTATCCATGACACCTGGTACAGCGGGGCGCCGGCCGGCATCCAGGCGCTATCGCTGTGCAAGCAGGTATTTGAGGAACGCGGCATTGACTTCACTCCCACCCGCATCCACGATGCCAACGAAGACCCGGAGAGCCTGTTCCAGCGGGGCGACGAATACCGGCGCAACTACATGGGCGGCGGCGCCACCTCCCGACCTGCGCCCCCTACGGACGCGGAAGGGGAACTGGGACGTACTACCGGCGAATATTACTGGGGTGCAACCTGGACACGCCCGGGGCTGGACGTTACCAGCCGCTGCATCTGCACCATGACCTGCCTGGCAACCCTGGGCCGCCACGGTCCCCTGCGCGGCCACATCCGCGGCGCCCTGAACATCGGCCTGTCCAAGGACCAGGTCATCGAGGTGTTCGGACACATGACCTTTTACGCCGGTATACCCTTCGCCCGCGAGGCCATGGACATCGCCAACGAGATTTTCACCAACGCGTAGTATTCCGACAGCATTGAAATGGTGAATCGACGCGCCCAACCCGTCTGCTATAATCTGGGGCCAGCGTGTCATATCTGCCCGGCCCCTGCTGCGGGCCGGAGTATCGGACTGTTGAAGGGGGAATCCTGAATGGACCTGGAACTCAAGGGTAAAGTTGCAATCATTGGCGGCGCCAGCGCGGGCCTGGGCCGGGCGTGCGCCGACGTACTGGCGGAAGAAGGCGCCCGGCTGGCCATTTGCAGCCGTACCGCCGCCAACCTGGAACGGGCCGCGGCGGAGATACGAGACACCACCGGCGCCGAGGTGCTGCCCATAGCCGCCGACCTGGAAAGCTACGACAACATCAAGGACCTGGTGGCGCAGACGGTCAGCCACTACGGTCAGCTGGACATCATGGTCAACAACTCCGGCGGGCCGCCCCTGGCCCGTTCCGAAACGGCCACCGAGGAGCAGTGGGAGACGGCCGTTCAACGGTCTCTCTACTTCTTCTCCCGCATGTCCCGGGAAGCCATACCCCACCTGAAGGCCCAGGGCGGCGGCCGCATCGTCAACATCCTGGCCAGCACCGTGTACCAGCCCATACCCAACCTGGCCCTGTCCGGCGCCACCCGCATGGGCGTGGTGGCCTACATGAAGAGCCTGGCCGACGAGGTGGGGCGCGACGGCATCCTGGTCAACAACATAGCCCCGGGCTCCATTCTCAGCGAGCGGATGCTCTCCAACGTAACCAGCCGGGCCCAGGAACTGGGAATATCCGTGGAAGAGGGCCTGGCGGAACGGGCGAAGGAAACGGCGGTGGGCCGCATCGGTGAACCGCGGGAACTGGCCTACCTGGCCGCCTTCCTGGCATCGGGCAAGTCCACCTACATAACCGGCACCACGATACTGGTTGACGGGGGGCTGGTGAGGTCGGTGATTTAGTCGCCTATCCGATTTGCAGTTCTTCGAGTCAATGTCATTTCAAGGGTAGGGGCGGGTTTGAAACCCGCCCTTACGGAAATCCCGGATACATTGGCGGCCCCAGAAGGACCCATACGAGAACCGGACGTTTTCCCGCCATGAGACCAAACTTAACCCCGCCTGAAGAACCCACCGACGCCGAGGGCTACAGCCGGCGGGGCAACCAGTACAGCCGCAACGGCGCCTACGAGCAGGCCATCGCCGACTACACTCGGGCCCTGGAACTGGACGACACCCTGGCCGACGCCTGGTTCAACCGGGGCTGCTCATTCTATGAAATGGGCATGTACGACCAGTCCATCGAAGACTTGACCCGCGCCATTGCCATAGACCCCAACGACGACAACTTCTACGGCCGCCGCTCCCTTGCCTACCTCTTCAGCGACCGCCTGGAAGAGGCCCAGGCCGACCAGGACATGTGCGACGAAATACGGAACCGGGGCTAGTTAATCCACGAATAGACACGAATATTCACTAATAAAGACAATTGTCCATAAAGCATTCGTGGGCATTAGTGTCTATTCGTGGATAGAAAGTCAAACCCTCCCGCCAGCCAAAAGGCTGATGGGAGGGTTCTCATGCCACTGCGGGCGAAGTTTTACTGACCGGCCGGCTTGAAGTAAGGCACCGTTATCTGCTCATTGGCCCGCACAAACGTTACCTCCACCGGCATGCCGATGGTTACCTCGCGGGGGTTGCAGTCGACGATGTTGGTGAACATTTTTACCCCCTCTTCCAGTTCCACCACCGCCAGCACGTAGGGCACGTCCTCGGCAAAGCCGGGGGTGCGGTTCTGGTAGGTTACGGTGTAAGTCCACACCGTCCCCTTCCCGCTGGCCTGCACCCAGCGGATGCTGTCGTCGGACCAGCAGTTGGCGCAGATGCCCCGGGGATAGAACTGGTACTCATCGCACTTGTCGCACCGCTGGATCAGCAGCTCGCCCCGGCGGCACGAGTCCCAGTAAGGTTTGGTCTCGCCGACCACGGTGGGCAGCGGCTTGTTCCATTCTTGTCTGGTAGTCATTGCTAGTCCCTCCCCAAAATGGCGGTGCCGCCGCTGTGTCGCGCCCCCAGGGAACCGCCGGTGCCATGGCACAGGGCCACCTGGCAGTTCTCCACCTGGCGCGTAGTGCCCTCGAACTGGTGGCGAAGCTGGCGGGTGGCTTCCAGCAGCAGGAATATGCCCCGCATGCCCGGGTGGTTGGAGGACAGACCGCCGCCGTCGGTGTTAATGGGGAACTTGTCCGCTCTCTCCGAGTCCACCTGCAGCCGTCCGCCGGAGACGAACTGGCCGCCCTCGCCCTTCTCGCAGAACCCCAGGTCCTCCAGCGTCTCCACCACCGTGATGGTGAATGAGTCGTAGATCATCGCCATGTCTATGTCCTTGTGGGTAACTCCGGCCATGGCGAAGGCGGGTTCGTGGCTCTGCTTGGCGGCGATGTACATCAGGTCGCGCTTGCCGGCCCCCTGGTGGGCGATGGCCTCGCCCACGCCAAGCACCCAGACGGGAGTGTGGCGGCAGTTACGGGCCACCTCGGGCGACGCCACCACCACCGCGCCGCCACCGTCGGTGATAACGCAGCAGTCGGGCAGGTGCAGGGGCGACGAAATCATGCGGGAGTTGACAATGTCCTCCACCGTGACAGGGTCGCGGAACAGGGCCTCGGGATTCATGGAGGCGTGTTTGCGCATGGCCACCGCCACCTCGGCCAGCTGCTCGGAGGTGGTGCCGTACAGGTGCATGTGCCGCTGGGCAATCATGGCGTAGAGGCCCACAGTGGTCAGGCCGTACAGCTCTTCAAAGCTGTCCGGCGACGGGTCCAGGCGGGGATGGCCGTAGCGGCCCACGCCGCCGGTACCCACGGAAACGCCGCCGGACCGGGCCAGGCTGCTGTAGGTGATGACGGCCACGTCGATGCGCCCCGCCGCGATGGCGGTAAGCGCGTGGGACAGGTGGAACTCGAAGGAACCGCCGCCCACGGTGGTGTTGTCCACGTACTTGGGGTACATGTTGAGGTAGTCGGCCAGGTTCATGCCGCTGTTGCGGATGCTGCTGGAGGCGGTGAAGAGGCCGTCCACGTCCTGCTTGGACAGGCCCGCGTCGGCCAGCGCCTTGATGACGCTCTCCCCCTGGATCTGCAGCTCGCTCTTGTCGGGCGCGTAGCGGGTAAC
>JAJEDS010000011.1 GCA_022821365.1 Dehalococcoidia bacterium
CATGACTTCTATGCTGACGACATTCGGGTTGAAGGTCCGCACCCCTTCCTTTCCAGCGGGGGACACAACGGGACGGGTCGGAATCGCGCCGTCCTCTTTGCCGACAGCATTCAGCAGCTTCGGGGAACTGCCGGTCCGCGACAGGTGACGGTAAAGGCCGACACCGCGCTGGCAGGCTGCAATACCCCGGACAGTTGCGGCTTTATGATGTTCAGCAAGCACCCGAGTTAGAGGTCTATCTGACGAATCAGGTTCGCTGTTCCTGACCTTCAAACCCCAGAAGAGTACAGCCCGGGCCAACCCCCTTGGCCTGGGCAAGAACCTGGAAGTCCCCGTATTCCTTCGGCTCTACCAGGGTCATCAGGGCCATGCGTTCAAACTCGGCGCGGGCGGCAGAGAGGCCCTGGGATTGAACGTTATCAAGGAATGATGAGAAGCCAAGGTTCTGCAAGAACTGGCTCTGCCGGGCAAAACCCACCGTGGATAGACCGCGCTGCTCCCCCAACTGCATGAGGGACGTGAAGTCTACGTGGCAGGTAATGTCCTGCTGGCCGAAGTGCTGGTAAGGGTTGTCGGTGGCGACGTGCTGCCTGTAGCAGACCATCGTGCCCATAGCATTCCGGGATGAGTAGAGGTCTTCCGCAAGGCCGCCGTAGTCAATGGTAAGAACAAATCCGCGCTCCAGGACACGGGAAAGTTGCCTGATCCAGTCTCCCAGGGCGACGCACACCTCGCCTCGATAGCCATCCATAAAGGAAACTCCCGAGCCGCGCAGCATCTCTTCGATGGCCGGCGAGGACGGATCGCCTAATACTTCCACGAAATTCTCCCCTGCCAAGCTGACGAATATTTCCTGGATTCTCCCACTCTGGATAACGAACCGGTGGAAGGGGAAATTGTCGAGTAGTTCGTTACACAGGATGCAACCTGCCACGTTGCGAAGGGAACTGAGGCCTTCGGCCCTTACCCAATGGACTGCAGAGTTGATTGCCTGCCCACTCGAGGGGAATGCAGCTTCATCTCGGGCGGGCCGGTCAGTCTCGTGGCCAGTTGGTTGGTAGACCGCAGGCTGGTAATCGACGGCGACATAGCGGAGCGCTCGTGAAAACTGCGGGAAAGCCAGCCTGTTGGAATTTACGATAGATCGGGCCAGGCTGCCGTCTCCGGAACCCACTTCGATCAAGTGAAACACGTTCGGTTCCCCCAGGAGGCGCCACATCTGCTCCAGTTGCCGCGCGATGAGGGCGCCGAAGGCCGGATGGCTCCCTGCAGAAGTGCCAAAATGGGAGTTTATTCTGCTTGACCGGTCGGAATAAAAGCCGCCCTTGGGGGAGTACAGGCAGAATCGCATGAACTCGGCAAAGGTAATCTGTCCTTCCTTCCGGATCTGGTCTTTTATTTCGTGCTCAACCGTATTACGCAACGTCAGCACCTGAGAACGGCCGGTCTTGCCTTGATGAGTGGCGGAGCCAATGGTGAACGCGGTAGCAGGCGGGACCGCGGGGACGCCAGCGCCGGGAAGAGAGGTATTGAGGGTTTCCGAAAAAGCTATCGGAGCTGAATCATACCCAGGTCATCAAGATATTGCCTCAGTGAAGAAGCGCACTCGGTTGGCTTTTCCAACTGCAGGAAGTGGGTGGCTTCTGGCAGGAAGTCGTAGTCCACGCTAAATATGTCGCTGAGGTCCAGGGTGGGAAGGTAGGAAAAAGGCAGAGTGGGGTCGGCCCCTATGACCTTTACCGGGCATACCAGGGAATCAAAGTCAACCGCAACACCGTAGACGCTGGCGTAGTCCACGATTTGAGCTTCGTACTCCTTGGGACAGCGTAGTTCAAACCCCTCGTTGCTGCTGGCGCGAAGGGTTGTCCTGGCCATCAGGTCAAAGGCGCCCGGGACGAGTTTCCGGAAGACTGGCAGAAAGGGGAGGACCTCAGAAAAATCTTCTCTTCGCTGAAAGCTGTCCGTGCGACGACGGGCGAAGCCGGCGGCCTGGACGGCGGCTTCTTCAAATTCCCGGTGGCTGCGGCCGGGTTTGCAAAGCGGAGGGTCGTACAGTACGAGAGCCGTATAGAGTCTGCCCCGGGCGGGCGAGAGCAGGGTAACCAGCGCTGAGACCGAATGGAACACGCCGACCTGGGGTTTCTCACCCCATTGGCGGCTAATCTCCTCCAGAATAATGTCGTGGTCCGAAACCAGGGTTGGGACATTGTGCCGTTCCAGGGAACTGACCCGGTTCCACCCGTGGTTCCGCATGTCGTACATAACCAGGTCAAAGTCATCAACAAGCAGGGACCAGAAGGGATAGTAAAGGTCTATGGCCATGCCGTTGCCGTGGCTGAGCACCAGCCGGGGGCCGTCGGGATTGCCGTGGCGGCGCACCAGTATGGCAGTGTCGGCATCCACCGCAACTTCGTGAACCGACCGGGGTTCCGGCACATGCCAGGCAAACTCCTGGTTCTCTACCAACCTTTACACCTTCTCGGGGAAGCTTCCAAGATTCCTTGGGTCTGAATCCGCCGGATCTGAACCTGCCGACGTCAAGTCGCTAGCCAGAGCGGCCGCAAACCCTTCAGCTTCAATGGCTTCCAGGCGCCAGGTGAGGTCCGGCAAGTGAGGAAAGCGAAATACACCCGAAGCTCCACCATGACGAATGCTCTCCGGCACCTGGAAACTGGAAACATCGGTGGAGAAACCCGTCCCCAGCGCTTTCACCAGGGCTTCCTTGCAGGTCCACAAGCGAATAAACTGTCGTAGCCTTTCCTGCTCCCCCATTGCATCCAGTTCCCTCCGCTCGTCAGGCCCCATTACCGCTTCAATGAGCGAGTTCAAGTGGCGCTTGGGAACTACTTGCTCGACGTCTACACCCAGCCGCCCTGTGCGGGAAAGGGCAATCAGCCCATGAATGCCGCTGTG
The DNA here is from genome assembly GCA_022821365.1 of Dehalococcoidia bacterium. Classification (GTDB taxonomy): domain Bacteria; phylum Chloroflexota; class Dehalococcoidia; order Lucifugimonadales; family UBA3495; genus Bin22. The sequence continues at coordinate 2,914 of JAJEDS010000011.1, forward strand.
GCTGACACTGAAGCTTACCGAAACTGCCCTGCCGTTCACCTTGGCAAAGGGCTTGCCGTATTCTCCTTCACCAAAGGACAGATCGCAATTGCGGCAGCCCAGTTCTTGGCCGACTATAGCTCGGAGGGCGGCGCGGCAGAGGACAAAATGGCGACGTGGTTCAGGTACGTAACCTCCTGCCCGGGAACGCTCCGACTCGTCCAGCCAGTGGTCGGCAAGTTCCTCTCGGGCCGCATTGGCCGACAGGTCCACTTTCGTGACTGAAATGTCGCCGTAAACAAGGAAAGGGCTCCACCAGTGGAGGCCAGGTGATGAATCAAGGTACACGGTATTACTCGATGCCGCCTTCAACGCCACGCCTCTTGAGGAGCCCCACTCCGAGTTCATTCTGTTTGGCGTATCGGCGCCTTAACCTTCCAGGCGCGTGATCAGCTCTCCGACAGTGTTGTACTTGGCGCAGTCTTCCGGGTTAAATGTTACCCCGAACTCGTCGGCCACTATCTTTGCGAAAGCCACAAAATCTACGGAAGATACGCCCGACTCTCGCAAGCTGTAGTCCATATGGAGCGGTTCACCTGCTGTCCGCCCTTCAATATCCAGGTTGTCGTCCACCAGTTTCCTGAGCCGTTCTTCAGTGGTTGCCATCAAAAGGTCCTCCCAAGGTTTAATTGATCCTACTGGACAACTTAAGGCTAGGGCGTGTCGTCAAAATAGTCTTGTCCACATAACC
>JAJEDS010000227.1 GCA_022821365.1 Dehalococcoidia bacterium
TGGGGAACAGGTCCAACTGGACGGCAAAAATGAAAATAAGCACAATACCCAGCCAGAAGGGCGGCAATGACTGGCCGGCCAGGGCAATCAGCTTACCTATATAGTCGAAGATAGAGTCCTTCTTTACCGCCGAAAGCACCCCGACAGGCACGGCAATCAGCAGGCTGATGCCCATGGCAATAGCCGCCAGTTGGAACGTTGCGGGGAATCGCTCGATTACAAGCCCGATAGCTGTCTTGTCGGCCCAGTTTATTGACTGTCCGAAATCGCCCCTCAATGCATTGCCGACAAATTTCAGGTACTGAATCGGCAATGGCTGGTCCAGACCCAGCGAACGCTCCAAAGCTCTTTCCTGAGCAGGACCCGCATCGAAGGGCAGGAACACGTCGACCGGGTTGCCACTGATACGTGCCAAAGCGAAAACGATGATGCTGACTATGAAAAGCACCAAAAGCGCGTAAAGGCACCTGATAATTATGAACCGTTGCATTCCTTTACCCCTTTAAGAGTCCGCTCACCCTTATGGCGACACGGCGAAAGCCATGACCACGTTACTGCAGAAATCGACCACCAAAATCTCTATCTGCTATCGCCCCATTCCTAAGCCTGGCGCCATTCGTGGCAGGCGCAACCTACCGAAGGCTTTGACGAGGCTTTACCACTACGTTCCATGCCTAAATTTAAGCAAATATATGCCATCCCTAAGTTAGTGTCAACGAAAGGCCGGAGCGTCTAAAGACGAAGCCCAAAACACGTAAGAGCTACCCAGGCACATGTACTGAATCAGGCATAGAGTTACCAGCAAGAGGGTTAAGGAGTGAATGACTGCTTCCCCCATTTTGTCGATAATCTGTCAAGAAATATCAACAAATATATCGGCTGATAAGGTATATTATGTTAAAGACATTGAAGTCATGAATGCCGGTCTTCTATTTGCAGCATAATTGGACGCAATCTGCTGTGCGTGCTAGAATCGGTTGTGTTAATATAATGGACATTATGTTGGGTAGCGCTACCTGGCGAGTAACGGGCAATTTAGGTTGATATAGATTGCCCGGGTGGCGAGTCAATGGCCGCACAGCTTTTTAACTGTCTCTCAAGGAGTAGGAGTTTGCCATGAAGCTAGTTGTCGTTGGGACGGGTCAAGGCGGTTCCAATATCGCCGATGAATTCGTAGCCTTGGGGCAGTGGGTGTGGAATAACCGGAGGGTGCGAATATTCACCGGTACCGAATCCGACCCACTAGCCAAGGGCGTTTTCGCGGTGAATTTGGGAGCCGGCGACCTATATGGTCTCGAGCATATTCCCCAAACGGATGACCATACCATCCTGCTGGGCACAACAGATGAGTTCCGGGGCAGAGGCGCCGGCAAGGTCAACGCCGATGGCGCCGAGCAAGCACGGCGGGATTCCCGAAAGATCGTCTCCACCATTCGGGACCACGGAGACGTGTACTCTGCTGACGCCATTATGGTAATTGCCACCACAGCCGGGGGCACAGGTTCGGGTTCAGTGGGCGTTATCGTTGACGTTCTCAAGGAAGAATTCAAGAAGCCCGTTTATGCCATGCTGGTGCTGCCCTTTGAAAACCAGTACGACGAGCCGGACAGCGTGATCAACACCGCTACCTGTCTCAAGAAGGTGCTGGAAAACTCAAAGGCCGACGCGGTGTTCCTGGTGGACAACCAGAAGTTTGCCCGAAAACAGGATGCCATGGGTGTCAACTTTGCTACCATCAACCGGAAGATCGCCGATTCATTCATGGATATCCTGTGCGTTGGCGAGGAAACAGACCGCCGTTACATCGGTGAGGTGTTGGACGCCAACGCCGTCATCCGCATCCTGAAGGGCCCCACCGTTATTGGCGTGAGCCATGCGGCGGTTCCCATGAGCAGGAAGCCCCGTGGCGGCGGCCTGTTTGGCCGGATCCGAAACACTGAGCGGGCGCAGCAACATTTCTCCGTTTCCAAGGCCCAGATCGAAAGGGCCCAGACTGTTGTTACCCAAGCCCTGGCAGAGCTTTCCCTTGACTGCGAATATTACGAAGACGGCAAGGTGCTCTACGACGCCCAGCATGTGCTGGGGCTGTTCAGTGGGCCTGCCAATGAGGCGACGGAAGAAATTGTCGAGATGATGGACAACACCTTCGCCGAACTCGTTCCCGGCGCCGGCCGCCGCAAGGGAACCTACCCCGGGCGGACTTCAGACACTATCAGCGTTACCGCCATTGTGGCCAATATAGGTGAGGGTAAGGCCATGGACCGTATTGAATGGTTCTACCGCGAAGCCGCCAACATGATGAATACCTCCCGCGACCGGCGGGAGGGCAGGGGCCGGCGTTGGGAGGACATTTCCAAGTTGTCCGACGTGTTGCCCAACCTTTAAATAAATCTATTGAAAATGTGCGGCTCGGCAGGTTCTGCCGAGCCGCAAACGTTCCTGAATTTTTGGAGGCAAAATTGAGAGTCTCAAGAATGCCGGAGTATCGCGGGGGCTCCGGTTCTCCCATTGTGTTGATATTGGTTCTTCTGGCCGTCCTGATTGTCGGCGGAGTGGTCATTTTCCTGCTGTTGGGAAGCAACTCGGTTAACCCTGCTCCCGTGGAACCGACCCCCGTTCCCCAGCCTATAGTGCAAAGTAACCCGGCAGCGGTTATACCCCAGCCCGCGCCTACTGTACAGCCAGTAGTTACCTCCAGTCCACAGGACGCAATACCCGAGCCCTTCCAGCCGCCGCAGGTGCTGTTTGGAGAAGTCTTGGCACAGGGTTTTGTAGACCTGCAGCTTCAAACCGGACAGGTTCGGACCTTTTATACCTTCCAGGTGGATACCAGCACCCAGAACATTATCCTGTTCTTCGCCCTGTACGACCCCACGGGCCAGGCTATCAGCCGCTCCATAGTGGTTGAGGATTACAGCCAGTCCGAGTTGATCGACAATGCCGAGCTTACTGTTTACTATCCCGATGCGCCGGCTACCGTCATCAGGTTCAACAAGGACGAAGGTACGGTAGAATCCAGCCAGTTCTACACCACCCAGCCCCACGGTCCGGGCCTGTTCTCTTCCCAGATGAGAATAGCCCTAATCAAGCAAAACTTGCCGTTGGCCAGTGGCGATGGAAACATTGGCGCCGACATGCAGCTTGACCCCACCGGCGTAGCCGATCTTTCCGGATACCGGATAACAATCAAGGACCCGGTTACCACCGAGACGGGCTTGATCGAAGTCCAGGAAATCATCGACCAGTTGGAGAGTCGCCGGCCCCGTTCTTAAGGACCCCAATACTTTCCAGGCAACCCAATGACAACAACGCCGCGCTGATTTGCGCGGCGTTTCCTTTTGCGGCCAAAGCGTCAGCGACCTGGCGCTAGAGATCCCCCAGTTCATCCAGGATCCTTTCATCAAGGGAAAAGCTCTCGGCGGCCGTGGGAAAGGAACCGTCGCGAACGTCGTCCGCGTATTGAGTAAAGGCTTCGCTGATCGTCTGGGCCAAGTTGGCATACCTTCTGGCGTGCCGGGGAACGAAGTCGGTGAACAGGCCCAGCAAATCATGGAGCACCTGTACCTGGCCATCGCACCACGGACCGGCACCAATACCGATTGTTGGGATGGTAAGCCGCTCCGTAATGAACTTCGCCAAGGGAGCCGGCACCAGCTCGAGGACCACCGCATAGGCCCCGGCGGCTTCTACGGCCAGCGCGTCCTTTGCAATCTGCCGCGCCTGCTCGGCGGACCGTCCCCTCACCCTGTAGCCACCGAAGGCGTTGACTGACTGGGGTGTAACTCCGATATGGGCCATTACCGGTATATCGCAGTCTACAATGCGCTGAATAGTTGGGGCGATGCTTTCTCCCCCTTCAAGTTTGACGGTGTGGGCGCCTCCCTCCTGGAGCAACCTCGCCGCATTGCGCAAGGCCTGAGCCGGTTCCACCTGGTAGGACATAAAGGGCAGGTCGGCAACTATCAGGGAGTTCTTGTTGCCCCGGCCCACCATCCTGGTATGGTGGATGATGTCATCCATGGTTACTGGAATCGTGGACTCGTAGCCCAGCACGACCATACCCAGACTGTCGCCTACCAATACAACAGGAATGCCCGCTGAGTCAGCCAGCGCGGCGGTGGTGTAGTCGTAGGCGGTAATCATGGGGATTCGCTCGCCGCGTTCCTTCATTTCGGCAAGTTGCCTGACTGTTGTCCTGGCCATGCCTCCTACCTCTTGCCCAGCGTATGGTGAAAGCCTGCTTCTGCCAATGTCTCCCGGATGGCTGCTTCGCCCCCTGCATCCATGCCCCGTTGCCGAGCATTGGGAAGGGATACTTCAGTCAAGGCTCCATAGAGCGCTGCCACGGGCGGGTTGCTTTGCTGCAGGGCCTCCAGGTGCTTCCGGACGGTGCCAGCATCCCCGCGGACCAGTGGTCCGGTAACGCTGGCCGCCGGTCCAAGCAACTCTACGTTGTCCAGCGTTGACCGTGAAATAGCCAGCACAGCTTCCAGAGCCCCTTCCTGAGTAAATCCGCTGTCTTCCAACGTCGATAGCGCCGTTTGCAACAAGGAAACCAAGTACCCGCAACTCAGGATGGCCGCGGCATGATAAAGGGCCCGATTGTCGTCTTCAACGGTTACGGCCCGTCCTCCCAGTTCCTTCGCCAGCGCAGTCAGAAAATCCGCAAGGCCGGCCCCCGCTGAGATGGCGAATGTGACACCCGTCAGCCTGTCCACAGCCTGGTCGGGGCCGGTAATGCCGGCAAAGGTCTGGAAGGGATGAAATGCCCCCGTCTCCGCGCCCTGATCGGCGGCCCCTTTGAGAAGTTCCTTGCCCGAGGCGCCGCAGCAGTGGACCACTTGCTGCCCCGCCCGCCAGGTTACAGACGCTGCCACCAACTCAATCACTGAGTCCGGTGTGGTGATGAATACCGTGTCGCAGGTGTCGGCAACCTCCTGGGGTGAGTCCACCGCGTTGCAACCTGTTATGGACCCGGCCAGTATCTCCGCGGATTGCCTGGTCAGGCTCGATACTGCCCGCACGGTGTAGCCCTTTCGGTGCAGGGCCAGGGCCAGGCCCGAGCCAAGGGCGCCTGCCCCTATGAAGCCGATACGCCTGCTGCCTGTGTCAGTCGTCATGTTCCAGTTCGCTCATCGCCGGTATTCCCCCCAAGCCCGTGGCAGTCTCGATAGCCCGGATTACGGCCTGGGCGGTTACTTCAACTGCCGCCGCCCCCAGGGTAGTCAGGTCGGCCGGCGGGTGGCGGTGGTTCGTTGCCATGGCAAACATGGTGTCGCCGTCGCGTGGGGTATGGCAGGGCCTGATGGACAGGGCCAGTCCGTCGTGGCTGACCCGCGCCAACCAATTGGCCTCTTCCTTGGTAAGCGTCGCATCAGTAGCGATAACACCAATGGTGGTATTGCTCAGAGGTGGAGTAGCATCTTTCGCTGCCTCGTCCCCTTCCAACAGCGCCTTAACCGCAGACTCCATGCCGGGCCGATTGATTCTCCTGGGACCTGCCAATAGTTGACCGGTCCGATGGTCAACTACGTCTCCAACCGCGTTGACCGCCACCAGTGCGGCCACCGTGTTCCCATCGGGCATGGTCAAAGCTGCACTGCCTATTCCCCCTTTTACGGCCCGTTCCGGCCCCAGAACCTTGCCCACCGTAGCGCCGGTTCCGGCGCCTACTGTCCCCTCACCTACCGGGTCTTCGCCAGCGGCCCGGGCAGCCGCGTACCCTTCTTCGGGACCGGGACGGACCTTGTCGGTAACCAGGTTCAGGTCAAACAGAATGGCTGAGGCGACTATGGGTACCAGGGCTCTTCCCACCCTGACCCCGATGTCTTCCTCCTCGAGGTACCGCATAACCCCAGAGGCCGCGTCGAGGCCGTAGGCACTGCCGCCGCTGAGGACCACGGCGTGGACCCGGTCCACCCGGCGCATGGGCTGGAGCAGGTCCGTCTCCCTTGTCCCGGGGGAACCGCCACGCACATCCACACCGCCCGAGGCGCCAGCGCGACAGAGGATAACGGTACAGCCGGTAGCGTTGCCCAAGTCGGTGTAATGCCCAACTTCCAGGCCGGATACGGAGGTAAGGGTGGAGTTCATGCTTTGCCCTCGTCCAACTTCATTGGAGGATACAGGATGGTTGGGGGACAAAAAGAGAGCCGCGCCACCAACTGGCGCAGCCCTATCCCTTGATGCTAAAGACAATGACATTCAATTTTGGCCGTCTCGGTCAACACAGGATCCCAGCGGCCCACCGTGCCTGGAGTGAGAATTGCCGGATAGCCCGGCCGCTAACCCCCCGATGCGGGTGGATTGCAAGGGGGAGTTTAAGGGCAGGGTAGGTGGGTGTCAAGTTGACGTGGGGAGAAAGGAAATCGCATTCTAAACAGCCCTTTTCACCGCAGAGACGCAGAGGACGCAGAGGTTCGCAGAGAATCTCTGCGCAAATCCGCGCGCTCTGCGTCTCTGTGGTTAGGGGCATCGTTCAGGCTCGGATTGGGCGGGTTCCCCCGATTCCACTTCGGCGATCAGCTCCTGGGCATAGCTCAGGACCCTGTCCTTCCGCTGAGGGGAAGTGTCTCGGCCATCCAGGTAAAGCCGAAGGGCTTGAAGGGGTTGCAGGCCCTCAGATTCGCCGCCGGACAGACGGGTGCGGCGAGCGCCTTCCACCTCGCGGCTGACGGCGGCAAGGTAATGGGCCGACCGGAGGGCTTCGCGGATTTCACCCTCCCTCAGCAGGGCGTCCGCCTCGGCAGACAGCCTTATGCGGACCCGTACCACCGCGTCGGTAACGTTCCTGCGGGCAATGGCTCGAAGTACCGCAGCGGTGGGATCGGGTTCACCCGGGGGCACAGCCACGTCGACAGTAACGAATTGGCGGGCGCTTACCGGCCGGAAACTGAACTCGACGAGCCGCTGGCCCCGGGGAGCGGCAAGATCGATATCCACCACGCAGAAACCCTTCTCGTCCCCCTCTTCGGAGAAGTCCACCCGCTGCAGGCTGCCGGAATAGGCCATCACAGGGTTCTCGCGCCGCAGCACCTGGTGCTTGTGGATATGGCCCAGCGCCACGTACTCCAGTTCAGGGCGGTGCAAGGCGCTGGCGAGGAGTACGTGGTCATTCCCCAACATCATTGAGCGCTCGGTACCCACGGTGGAACCGTTTATTGTGACGTGGCCAGTCAGAATGGCGGGGACGCTGGCGTCCAATTCGCTGATTCGCAGGTCTATGGCGCTCGTCATCCGGCTCTCGATTTCGGCGCGAACCTGGTCGATGGTCAGGCCCCGGGACTCTTCCCGGCTGATGAGGCGGCCACGGCGGGGCCAGGGCACGGCCACTATCTGCAGCGGGCCGGCCGGGGTTTCAACCAGGTAAGTTTGCAGGTTGTCGCCGATATGGACGTTGGGTACCTGCAGGGTGGGAAAGATTTCCACCGCGTTGGCGCGGCTGCTGGCGTTGGGCAGGTCGTGGTTGCCCACCAGGAGAAAGACGGGAATGCCGGCAGAGGAAATACGGTACAGGCGGCTGGCGAACTCCCGCTGGTGAGTCTGCGTCGGGTCCCTTCCCTTGTAGACGTCACCCGCCAGCAGGACCAGGTCCACGCGCTGGGTGACGGCATGGTCCACAACCTCGTCCAAGGCCGCCAGGAAGTCTGCCAGGCGGGTGGAAAGGCCGGTGGCCTGGTCTAACCGGCCGTAGTTTTCGACACCGATGTGAAGGTCTGAGAAATGGAGTATTCGCAAGGTTACCATCCTGACCGGGGTTGTGATGGATGACGGAGCAAGTATAGCAAACGGGTTTTTCTTCTTTCCACGAAGGGACACAAGGAAGTACCAAGCCGGAGTTTTTTGAATAATCGTTCCATTTGGTTCCATTTTGGCCCATTTCGGGGATTTATCCACGAAGGGCACGAAGGGGCACGAAGGGTTGGTCAGGCCAGGGCGAACCATTGGGCCCAGAGGAGGCCCAGGTCGGGTTTGGGGGCCGGCGGGGGCAGTTCCCGCATCAGCCAATAGTCGTACTTGCTCTTCCAGGCCCAGGGGAACAGGGCCAGGACGATGCGCCGGGGTTCGGGAATGTCGCCACGCTCCCGCACCTTGTCCAGGTAGTTGTGGAGGTGCATCCAG
>JAJEDS010000186.1 GCA_022821365.1 Dehalococcoidia bacterium
GAAATGGCCAGGGCAGGGTTGGAATACCCTACCAGGCGAATGCTCCCACGTATGGCCGAATCCAATGAGCGTCCCGAGTCGGCGGAAACATGATCCCGGGCCCGAAGGGCTCGCAAGACCAGCGATATTCGGTATTCCGGGCTTAGGGCCTCGAACATGGACGTAAAGTTCAGCAGGGCCCTGCTCGTACTTTCTTCAAAGAGTTTTCTAGTCATTAGGGGACCTCCGGGTTAGGTCTTCCGGGCCAACTTGCGACTCCATATCTCCTTGCTTCACAGGCAAGGCAAGTTGGCAATTGCGAAGACTCACCCATTTTATCACGACAGAAGAATAGACCAAAAAGGGACACGGAAACCCGGCGCCTTGCAGAATGTAGGTGCGGAATTCTAATAAACCAAGTTTATGAAAGTAATTAGTTACTATTCTAACATCATAATACCGCGAGATGCAGGTTTCCCGGCAAATGCCGTGATCCCGGATAGCGGCAAAATCTCCTCGAGGTTCAGTCCGCTACCTCGAGGAGACATTTCGTTCCCCTATAGTATCCCTTCAATGGGAACGCAGCATCTGCCGAATCTGTCTATGTCCCGGAATCCCTCTCGGTACCACCCGGAACCTCGCTGGCATCCCCGGAGGCCGAACGAGGATTATCCGGTGAAGGATGGGTAACCGGTTGTCCTTGAACTGCAATCCCGGACGGGGTTACCAATAGGGAAGACGGCTGGATCACGTCCGACCCGGTCTCTGCGACCCGGTCTGGCTCATTCCACCACAGCTGCCACGCCGTAAACCCACTGAGCACTACAAAACTGGCATTGAAAGATATCCAGACAAATCCAACCACCGCCCCTTCAGTCTGGTCGTTCATGTTTAGCTCTTCAAACCAGTTTGCGAAAAACCAGAATGTTAGGAACATTGCGGCGAAGAGCATAAGGTTGGTGGACAGGTAATTGAAGCTCACACTATCGTCATGCTGCCGCCGGTCCAGCGCCCTCTTTCTCCTGTAGTGGTACACCAGGGTTACGACCACTGCGAATGCGGTGAGCCAGTTCAGGTAGTCCCATACCAGGTGCGGTTGGGTTAGATACGCGCCGTAAATCTCTCCCGCAACGAAATGGAATCCCAGTGACAAGGAAGTCAGCGCCAGAACTACGGCCAGCACCCTTCTTAAAACACCCATGCTCCCTCCCCTACCCGCGGGTTGCGCCGGGGCCCGCAGCGGCCGGAGCCGAGGCGCGCCACAAGCGAACGCCGGTCAGCCCCACCAGGATTACCAGCAGCGTGTCGAGAATGTACCAGATCACCAACGTGGCCACAGACTGATCGCCTATGTGGTTGGAAGAGAGGAAGTCAAACCAGTTGCGGAAGAACCACAACGCTACAAGGAGGGACAGGAAGAACATTACATTGGCTTCAAGTCGCTCTCGGTTCAGGCTGTCGCCCCTTGTTCGGTCGGCAGCGCGCTTCCGTTGCAGTTGCGCCAGCAAGGTAGCCACAATGGAAAAAGCCATCAGCATGTCCAGGTAATACCACACGGCCAGTTCCGCCTGGCCAATGTCGCTGTACAGCGGCCCAAGCACGAACTGCAATGAAACCGCAATGGCGCAGAACATCAGCACCAGCGCCAGTAACATCCTGAGCACGTCCATTCCATTCACTTCCTCGGTCAAATCAGGCACTATAATGCTATCACCCAGGCACTTCGGGCTTCCCTAGCCTGCCGCGGCAAGTTACGTGGAGTTTGGACGCCAACAACAGAGGTCGACACCCGGCTCGCCCCCTCTCGACAATGCCAGTCCTGCGGCATTCGCCATAGCTGCACTGGGTCACTCAGGGACCTTCGCAAGGGCCGAGAAAACTGCCTGGAAAGGTCGGATTGGCTTAAATTGACACTCATTTGGCCGCCCACATATAATTTTTTCACTCTAAAGGGGTATTGGGGCCAGCCCGGCGTTCGCAACCTTGACACCGTACACTCCTCCGCCGGCGGCCAGTGAGAAAAATGTCCATCAGAGAGAGACTGGAAGAAGATATCCGTGACGCCATGCGCAGTCGCAGCCAGCAAAGGCTGGAAGCCCTGCGCTTTCTCAAGAGCGCCATCAACCGGGTGGAAATAGACCGCCGCGTTACCCTCGACGACGAAGGCATTACGGAAGTCATCATGCGTCAGGTCAAGGACCGTCGCGACAGCATCCGTATGTTCCAGGAAGGCAACCGCCAGGACCTGGTGGAGAAGGAATCGGCAGACCTGGTTGTGCTGGAAGAATACATGCCTCCCCAGCTGGAGGAAGAGGAACTGCTTGCTCTCATCGAAGAGGCCATCCGGCAGGTGGGCGCTGAAACCATCCGCGACAAAGGCAAGGTTATGGGACGGCTTATGCCCCAGGTGCAGGGCAAGGCCGACGGCCAGCAGGTCAATGCCATAGTAACCCGCTTGCTCGAAGGCTAAGTGAGGGCCCAATACTGGATGCGCTTTCTCCCTGCCACCTTGATTCCCCGCATTTCCCAGGGCTGGCTCTAGCGCCATGCGTTTTGGAATCCTGGTATTTCCAGGCACCTGGAGCGATGCCGACTGCTACTACCAGGTCAAGGACGTCCTGGGGCAGGATGCCGACTACGTCTGGCACCAAGAAGAGTCCCTGGGCGGGATTGACTGCGTCATACTTCCTGGCGGCTTCTCCTATGGCGATTACCTGCGAGCCGGAGCCATCGCCCGTTTCTCCCCGGTAATGAAAGCGCTGAACGATTTCGCCGTCGAGGGGGGTCTGGTCGTAGGCATTTGTAACGGTTTCCAGGTGCTGTGTGAAGCCGGTTTGCTGCCTGGCGTCCTGATGCGGAACGACCACCTGGAATATCGGTGCCAGTGGACTAACCTGCGGACCGAGCGCACCGACACCCCATTTACGACGAGGTGCAG
>JAJEDS010000322.1 GCA_022821365.1 Dehalococcoidia bacterium
TTGCCGCCGCCCAGCAGAATAGCCAGGGCGCCGCTGGTCAGCTGGCTCTGGCCGGCGGGATTTTCGCCGCCGGCGCCGGTGGCCTGGCGGGACTCGCCCTCGTCCAGGTAACCGTGGATTTCCTCGCGGCGCTCGGGCGAAAACTCGTTCATGTACCGCAGGTGCAGGACGCCGATGGCCACGTGGCGGGCCTCGTCCTGGGCGCAGCGGCGGTAGATGGCCTTTTCGGCCTCGCTGTAGGCCATCATCTCGCCCAGCCGGAACAGGGTCAGCACGTTGCCCTCGCCGGTGATGTGCAGGCGGGACGAAAATTCGGTGAACTCCCGGGCGTTATCGGTGCTGCCGCCCACCACGTCGCTGACGCTGTCAATCATGCGCATCAGGCCCCCGCCATTGACCAGGGCCCGCTTGCGAAAAACGTCCAGGTGGCGGGACTCGTCCATTACCTGGGCCAGCAGGGCCAGGCGCACTTCCTGGTAGTCCGGGGACATGGTGGAGATGAAGCGGCCGGGAACGTCCGAAGCAATAAACTCCACCTGGGTGAAGAAGGTGGCAAGCTGGCATTCAGCGGCTTCAATGTCGTCAGGCAGGGGCCGGATAGTCTCCCAGGGAATGTCGGTGGCTGAACTCCATTGGCGGGTGATGAATTCTTCGTACAGCTTGGTCAGGTTATGGGCCCAAACTTCGCTCTTGGTGCGGAAGGTGTAGGCCCCGAACCGGGCCACATCGCCCCGGGGAATGGAACCCTGGACGCGCCCGGTATCGTTGGCGGAATGCTCCTCCACCCCTTCGCCAGCCACGTGCTCCCGCAGCTTCTCCAGCCACGAAAGGTCGAATCCCTGTTCCCTGGCCTGTTCCCAGTAAGCGGTCCTGCTTTCCACGGTGGCCATGTGGTTCACCCCCAAATGAACGACCTTAGGTCGGGCATGCGCGCTACGAGAATTATACGTGATAATACTTATCACGCAGCGGATTTGTCAAATTCAGGAGGGATCCTGAACAATCCGGTCCACACCGCACCTCCCGTCCTCCTGCCCTCAAGAGCCTTGGCTCGGCCTCTATCCGGCAGCTTCCAGCCGCCGCACCGGAGGCCTGGCAAACAGGATGACAACCGCCGTCAACCCGGCCAGAGAGGCAAAAACGGTTAGTGCGATGTCGTAACTGCCCGTAACGTCGAAGACTATACCGGCAGCCACGGTGCCGATGGCCTGCTCCAGGCTGGTGAAGGGTTCGGTAACGCCGCGGATGGCCCCCAGGGAACGGCGGCCGTAGTAGTCGGCGTAGGCCACCGGCGGCACGGACAGCATGCCGCCCACGCCGAACCCGAAGGCGGCCGAATAGGCCAGGGCGTCCAGGGTGGAACTGACGGTCAGGAACAGCAGGGCGGGTATGGCCACGGCAAGGGAGACGGCCACCAGCACGTAGCGAACTGGGAACCGTTCCGCGATCCAGCCCCACAGCAGGCTGCCCGCGCCCATGAAGGCCGCCGACAGGCTTAGGCCCAAGCCCGACAGCACCACGCCCAGGCCTTCGTCCCTCAGCAGTGCGGCCAGGTGGGTGTTGATGCCCGCCTGCACCAGGAAAAGGGTGCCCACCCCGGCGGCCAGAATCCACAGGGCCGGTGTCTTCATTGCCTGCCTCAGGGTCCAGGCAGGTTCTTCCGCAGGTGGAGCGGGAGGGTCGCCCGACTCGGTGTCTGCGCTGTCGGGTAAGGGTTCGGGCTCAGGGTCACCATCGGGCCGAAGCCCCAGGTCTTCGGGCTGCTGGACGATAAGGAAGGTTACCGGCAGCAGGGCGATAATCCAGACAAGGGCCCCCAGCACAATCCACGCCGCCGGCCAGCCGTGGCTGAGGATGACCGCCGAGGCTATCAGGGGGAAGGCCACCAGCCCGATGGAGTGGGAGGCGAACAATATGCCGTTGGTCCGGCCTCGCATTCGCACAAACCACCGGCACACTACCACCGAGGCACCGATGGGAATGGGGCTGGCGAAGATGACCCGGCTGATACCGTAGAACAGGTAGAAGAAAAAGGGAATGGTGGCCCACGCCAGTGAGATGGTAGCGAGGCCCATGATGAATACGCTGGAAGCCAGCACCAGCCTTGCGCCGTACCGGTCAATCAGCCACCCGATGCCGGGGGACAGGGCCGAGGCGGCCAGGCCGCCCACGCTGGCGGCGCCGGCCACCAGGGTGCGGCTCCAGCCCAGTTCCGGGTCTGCTGCCAGCGGGTAAATGAACACGGCCAGGGTGAGGCTGGCGGAGGCGTTGCGCACTACCTGGGTGCTGCTGGCGGAAGCCAGAACCACCCACCCGTAGAAGAAGGGCAGGCGTTGGGCCAGGCGTTGCAGGGAACCGTTCATGGGGTCCAAATTCCAGCAGGGCCGATTGGAACGTCCGGCGGCCGACTAAAGGAGGCTGCTGTGCGAGGAGTTGGGGCCGGTAGAATCAAAGGATGCTCCCAGGGGTTCCGCGGGGTGTTTGGCAGTGAGTCCGCCACCGGCCGGAGCGGAAGAACCGGAGCTGGTAGCTGGCGCATACTTTAACATAAGGGCCCGGCTGCGTTAAGGGTCGGCCCTGGGGGTAAAGGGCAATCGCACTTGAACCGGAAAGACCTTACTGCCTGAATTTATCCCGGCCTGTGTCTCTGTGGTTAAAGGAAGTCTCGAAATGTGAATGCCCTGGCCGCCCGCTTCTATTGCCTTTTTCACCCTTTGACCCTGTGCTATAATCGCAAAGCCTTTGGAAGGGGCCACTTTGGCGGCGGGCCGGGGAGTGTGCGGGGCCCTTGAACAGGGTTCTTTTCCGGCAGCAGACCGGTTGCGGTGGCAGCGCCGCCGTCGGTTGAACATCAGGAAGGGGGTATGGCTGCCGTCGCCGACCGCAGGCAGTCCGCTACTATGACGTACACTAAAGGCCCGCTGGTAGATTCCGATAACCTGAGAATTTTCTCCGGCAATTCTCACCCCGCCCTGGCCCAGTCGGTCTGCGACTACCTGAAAATCCCCCTGAGCCAGGCGGAAGTGTTCAAGTTCGCCAACGACAATTCCTTCGTCCGGATCATGGAAAATGTTCGTCAGCGGGACGTCTTCATCATCCAGCCCACCGGCGCCCCGGTCAACGACCACCTGATGGAACTGCTCATCATGATCGACGCCTGCAAGCGGGCGTCGGCCGGGCGCATCACCGCCGTTATTCCCTACTACGGCTACGGTCGTACCGACAAAAAGGACCAGCCCCGGGTGCCCATCACCGCTCGCCTGGTGGCCGATCTGCTGACCACCGCCGGGGCCGACCGCCTGCTGACGGTGGACCTGCACGCCGGCCAGATCCAGGGTTTCTTCAACATCCCCGTGGATGAACTGACCGCCATGACCATAATGGCCGACTACTTCAAGGCCATGGAGATTGAGGACCTGGTGGTTGTGGCCGTGGACATCGGTATTTCCAAGCGCGCCCGAGACGTGGCGGAGTACCTGGATTGCCCCCTGGCCATCATCGAAAAGCGCCGAATCGACAATGCCGACCACTCGGAAACGCTGAACGTTATCGGCGACGTCAAGGGCAAGGTGGCCCTGACCTTCGACGACGAGATTCTCACCGGCGGGACCACCGTCAATGCCGGCCACGCACTGATGGAGGCCGGGGTAACCAAGGTCTACTGCTGCGCCACCCACCCGGTCTTCGCCA
>JAJEDS010000099.1 GCA_022821365.1 Dehalococcoidia bacterium
AGCCGCAGTATGTTTGCCCGAAAGGCATTGGAAGTCGAGCCGGCGGAGTGGGATGAAGTGCAGTCTAGGAACGTCCGGGCCGCCTTCCTGCTGAGCCAGGCCGTTGGAAACAGGATGATTGCGGCGGGTTATGGTCGAATAGTTAACATAATTTCGGGCCTGGCCGAAAGGGGTATGGTAAATGGCTCTGCCTTCAGTGTCAGTCAGGCGGGCTTGCTGGCCCTGACCCGCTCCCTGGCCGTGGAGTGGGGCCCCTACAACATCCGGGTCAATGCCATCGGCACGGGTTGGTCCATCACCGAGGACGTACCCGTGGAAATCCAGCGCGAAGAACAGCTGGTGCGCTACATCCCCCAGCGTCGGAAGGGCCATCCCCGGGACATCGGCCCCCTCCTGGTTTACCTCTGCTCCGAAGCCTGCGACTACACCACCGGCCAACCTGTCTATGTGGACGGCGGCCTTAACGCCCACCCCTGAACGTCAAGCCGGCAGCGATCGCGATTAACCCGGCGACGGAGTCTTGTGGCATCCCTTGGTCATAGGACTACAATATCAGCGAAGCAGCAGTTAGAATCTCCGCGAACCTCCGCGCCCTCTGCATCCCTGTGGTTAAACAAATCCTTGGAGTGCGATTGCTTTGATGCCGCTGTTGCCCCGTTGAACCCCTTGTTACGGCTGGGGTACAATACCCAACGATGTCAATGCAACCCGTAACCCGCCTAAGGGGTATGTACGATTTGCCCACGGAATCCTGGCTGCGAAAGCAGCAAATGCAGGACTCCCTGACATCGCTTATAGCCAGCTACGGCTATCGCTTTCTTGAGACCCCCCTGCTCGAGGGCACGGAACTTTTTCTCAGACAGTCCGGTGGCGACCTGGCATCTCGGATGTACAGCTTCGTTGACACTGGCAGCAACCAGGTCAGCCTGCGCCCCGAGTTCACTTCCCCCATAATGCGCCACTACCTTGAGGCAGCCGATGAACTGCCGTTGCCGGTCCGCTTCCAGTACGCCGGGCCGGTGTTCCGGTATGACGTGGCCCACCCCGAGGGTTCCGGCCAGTATACCCAGGTGGGCGCCGAGCTAATCGGCGCGGACAGCGTGGTTGCCGATGCCGAATTGCTGTCCCTGGCTGCCGAGATCCCGGCCCGGGCCGGTGTGACTGACTGCCGCATCAATTTGGCCGACCTGGACGTTTTTCACAGCTTGCTGGATGTTGCCCACGTGTCCGACCGCGCTCGCAGTTTCATACAGGCCGCCGTGCCCCAGCTTAAGGGCGGTCCTGATTCCCTTCCCCAGGTTCGGGAACGGGCCTACCAACTTCACCTGGGTGACCGGAGTCCTGAAAACCGGGAACTCAGCGCGGCCATTGCCGGCCTCGAGGACGAGCAGGCCAGGCAGGTAATCCAGGGGTTCCTCCAGTGGAACGGTACAGACTTCCGCCGGTTTGGTCAGCGCGACCCGGACCAGGTTGTGGATCGCTTCCTGCGAAAGCTGAAGGGCAGCGACGACGTCGGTCAACTGGAAAGAGGACTGGAACTGGCTGCTTCCCTGACCTGCCTGGAAGGCGAGCCCCTGGAAACAGTGAATGCTGCGAGACAGGTCATGGAGGAGGCCGGCGCCGATGTGGGGGCGATTGGTCGCCTGTCAGACCTCGTAGAAATCCTGGAATCCTGCTCCGAAACCCGGGGAAAGGTGACCGTGGATTTTGGGCTGGCGCGGGGCCTGGCCTATTATAATGGGATAGTCTTTGAAGTCTGGCATCCCGACTGGTCTGGCCCGTTGGGTGGTGGCGGCCGTTACAACGGACTGGCCCGCGCCCTGGGCAGCGACAGGAACGTCCCGGCCCTCGGGTTTGCCTATACCCTGGAAACGCTGTTGGCGCTGGCCGACCGCCATGGCGACGCTGGCATAGCGTCAGCCAATAATAGTTCTGTTCTGGTGGTGTCTGAATCCGAAAATAACTGTAGTGAGGCCTTCCGCGTCGCCGGCGAATTACGAGAGGAAAGTCTGTCAGTGGAACTGGACGTACAGACTCGGGATTTGGCCGGAGCCCTGGCCTACGCCGCTCGACGGGGAATTGGCCGTATCGTTTACGTGGACTCAATGGGTCAACAGGCTGCCTACGATGTTGAATAGTCGAGCAAACGGGACCAACGGCAGCGCCGGAAACGGCCGCGAATCGGCCCTGCGGCTGGTAATTCCCAGCGATGGCGAACTCTATGAGCCCACGCTGAATTACCTTGCGTCTTGCGGTGTCCGGGTCAGCCGGCCCAGCGCTCGCCGCTACACGGCCACCATTCCCTCGCTCCCAGGGGCTGAGGTCCTGTTCCAGCGCAGCGCCGACGTTACCACCAAGGTGGAGGAAGGCAGCGCCGAGCTTGGCATTACCGGCCTGGACCGTTACCTGGAATACCGCACCGACGAACGCAAAGTAATCAGCCTGATGGACGATCTGGGGTATGGCCGCTGTGATTTCGTCCTGGCAGTGCCCGACGCCTGGCTGGACGTCTCCTCCATCGACGACCTGGCTGACCTGGCCCTTGAATTTCGTCAAGAGGGCAAGCAACTGCGGATTGCCACCAAGTACCCTCGTCTGCTGCGGCAGTACCTGTTCCAGCGGGGGATCAACTATTTCACCCTGGTGGCGGTCAGCGGCGCCCTTGAGGCGGCCCCGGTGGCCGGATACGCCGACTTGATCGCTGACCTTACCGCCACAGGTAATACCCTGCGCGACAATCGCTTGAAGACGCTGGCAGGCGGGACCGTCCTCAGTTCCCAGTCCTGCCTGATTGCCAACACAACGACTCTTATGCAATCCAAAGAGGCGCTGAGGCTGGCCCGGGAATTGGTGGAAATGCTGGAATCCCACATGCGGGCCGAGCCCTACTACCGGCTCACCGCCAACGTGCGGGGCGGCTCTCCGGAAGAGGTGAGCGCGACGGTGCTGAGCCGCCCTGAAGTTTCGGGGTTGCGCGGCCCCACCATCGCCCGGGTCTATAATGTGGAGGAGCAGGACTGGTACGCTGTAACCCTGCTGGTGCGCAAGGATCGGCTGATGGAAGCGGTGGACCACCTTCGAGACTGCGGCGGAATCGAGATTTCTGCCTCGCAGTTAAGTTACCTGTTCCGGGAAGACTCGTCGGTCTTCAGCAGGCTCTTCCAGCAGGTCGGCACGGCCAGCCAGGAGTTTGGGGGACAATAGTGCCTAATCTCCCCATGCACATATACATCGCCGGCCAGGTGGCCAGGGAGTTGGACTGGGGATTTGTCCACGACAATCTGGGCAGTTGCTTCCTGGGTTCAACCACGCCGGACATTCGCGCCATGACCAAATGGGACCGCGAGCGTACTCACTTTGCGTCCCTTTCGCTGGAATCCGTGGGCGACGGCACCCGCCGCATGTTCCAACTCTATCCCGAATTGGCCGACCGGGGCAGTAATAACCCCGCCACGCGATCATTCGTGCTTGGCTACGTCAGCCATCTGACCGCCGATGAACTGTGGATCACTACCATGTTCCGTCCCTACTTTTCCAAAGAAGAGACGTTAGCTGGTACTGACGAGGAAGCGCAGATCTGGGACCGGGCCGTCCAGCTCGACATGGATCGGCAGGCCCACCAGGAACTGGATGGATTCAACCTCGCCGGCCAGGTGATTTGTAGTGGTGAAGAGGGCGTCGAGATAGATTTCATAACCCCCGAAGTCCTGGCCGAATGGCGGCAGTGGGTGGCGCGGTTCATGGGCTGGGAATTTGACTGGCAGCGCCTGAAACGGGCCCTGAATCGCATGTATCGCGACAACGACGACGTGCAGGAAATGGTGGACCGTTTCCTGGCTGATATGCCTGAAAGCCTGGAATCCGTCTACGATAAGGTTACCCGGGAGAAAGTGGAAGCGTACCGGCAGGCGGCCGTAGAACAGACCCTTTTGCAGGTTAAGGAGTATCTTGGTGAAGCTTAGAGTGGTGGAGGGGCTGGCCGAAGCTGAAGGTGTTCTGGCCCGCTTCGATCCCCTGGATATGGATTCCCTTCCCGAATCGGTGGTGGAACGCACCAGTCAGGCTTTTGGCGCCGACGTTACGCCCGAACAGTCCGTCGTCACCATGCTCCGGGACGTGCGGCGTGAAGGCGACTCGGCCATCCGCCGCTACGCCAGGCTGCTGGATGGAGCCGACCTGGAAGAGTTCCGAATCAGCGATGCGGACCTGCAGAGTGCCCGCGAAAGTATCTCGCCGGAGCTGGAATCCGCTCTGCAGCTGGCTGCCCAGCGTATCACCGACTTCCACCAGGCTACCCTGCCGCGCAACTGGATTGACCTGGAACAGGGATTGGGTGAAATGGTCCGTCCCCTGGAGCGGGTGGGCCTCTACGCCCCGGGCGGTACCGCCGCCTACCCTTCCACCGTGCTTATGACGGCCATACCTGCCCGGGTGGCCGGCGTCAATGAGGTCGTTCTCTCCACGCCCCGCCGTGGCGACGAGCCTCTGAACCCCGCGGTTATGGCTGCTGCCCACATTGCCGGCGTTGACGCCGTTTACCAGGTGGGCGGCGTTCCCGCCATCGCCGCCATGGCCTATGGCACCGAAAGCATTCCCAAGGTGGACAAGATCTGCGGTCCGGGCAACATTTTCGTCGCCTGCGCCAAGAAACTGGTCCAGGGCCAGGTGGACATCGACGGTATCTTCGGCCCCACCGAGACCATAGTCATTGCCGACGAAACTGCCCAGGCCGCCTTCTGCGCCGCCGACATGATCGCCCAGGCCGAGCACGATCCCCTTTCCACCGCCATCCTGGTAACCGACTCCAGGAAGTTGATTTCCCAGGTCGAAGAGGAAGTAGAACGGCGCCTGGCATCGCTGGAACGGGGCGACCTGGCGCGGGACGCCCTGGAACGGCAGGGCCGCATCGTGCTGGTGGAGAACATGGAAGAGGCGGTGGAACTGGCCAACCGCATTGCCCCTGAACACCTTTGCATGATGGTTGCCGACCCCTGGGCCTGGGCCGGCAAGGTCAAGAACGCCGGTGGCCTGTTCCTGGGCGAGTATTCCCCCGAGGTTATGGGAGATTACATTGCCGGTCCCAGCCACGTTATGCCTACCGGCGGCACCGCCCGCTTCAATTCGGCCCTCAGCGTCCATCACTTTATGCGTACGATGCCGGTGGTTGGCCTGTCGCCCGAAGTATTCCAGGGTCTGGGCCTGGCTGCGGTGCAAATCGCCCACGCGGAGGGCCTCACGGGCCACTCCGGCGCTATCGAGGTACGGCTGAACAGAATCAAGGCCAGGGCGTGATAAAGGGCGCCCAGGCACAGATTACCCTTGGGACTCCCGCGAACCTATCCGGACACTACAATCTCAACCCGGAATGTATGTTATGACCGACGTTAGAGACCTCCTGCTGCCCCACATTCGCCAATTGAAGACCTACGATGGCGTTGACCCGATGGAGGTCATGGCCCAGCAGGCCGGCATCCCCCCCGAAAAAGTAATTCGGCTCAATGGTAACGAGAATCCCTTTGGCCCGTCGCCCGAAGTGGTGAGGGCCTTGGGCAGCTTCCAGCATTTCAACCACTACCCCGACCCGGACCAGCGTCAGTTGCGGGATGTCCTGTCCGGTTACCTGGATGTGCCGGCCGAGCAAATTGTTGCCGGCAACGGCAGCGACGAATTAATCGACATGATCCTGCGTATGTTCCTTGGCACCGGGGAGAACATTGTCATTCCCACCCCCACCATTGGAATGTATGCCTTTTCGGCGGAAGTTTGCGGCGGCAAGGTCAAGGCGGTGCCCCGCAATGAGATCTTCGACATAGACATTGACGCCACTCTCGCCGCCTTTGACGAGGATACCAAGGCTATTTTCCTGGCATCGCCCAATAATCCCACGGGAAACACCGCTTCCGAAGCGGCCATTCGCGCTCTCCTTGCCACCGGCAAGGTTGTTGTCGTGGACGAGACGTACTACGAATTCTGCGGCCAGACCGTCCTTCCCCTGGTGGATGAATATTCAAACCTGGTTGTGCTGCGTACCTTTAGCAAGTGGGCGGGCCTGGCGGGCCTCAGGATTGGGCTGGGTGTGATGAATCCGGATGTCGCCCTGACCATGATGAGCATGAAGTCACCATACAACGTCAACCTGGCGGCGGAAGTGGCCCTCATAGCCTCCCTCAATGACCGCCCGACCCTGCTCAACCGGGTCCAGGCTATCGTTCAGGAACGCAAGCGAATGATAGGGCTGCTGGAAGGAATTCCGGGGATCCATGTGTGGCCCTCCCAGGCCAATTTCATCCTCTGCCGCCTGCCCGAAGGCCGGGGCCAGGAAATATTCGAAGGATTGTGCCGGCGCGGCATCTTCCTGCGCTATTTCAACACGCCCCAGCTTCGGGACTACGTCCGGGCCAGCGTGGGATTGCCCGAAGAGACCGACCAGGTAGTTGCCGCACTCAAGGAACTGGTGGGTGATTGATGGTGGAGAAGCTCGAACCCGTAAACGCCGACGTGGTCACATCGAGCGCCAGAGTCGCGACCCTCAACCGCGAAACCGCCGAGACTCAGATTGCCTTGACGGTGAACCTGGACGGCCAAGGCCGCTATGAAGTGGACACCGGCAACGGTTTCCTCGACCACATGGTCAGCCAGATCGCCCGCCACGGCCTCTTTGACATTACCCTGCACGCCAGGGGAGATGTGCACGTGGGCTGGCACCACCTGGTTGAGGATGTGGGAATTCTGTTGGGCAGAGCCTTCAACCAGGCCCTGGGCGAGGTGCGGGGCATCCGCCGCATGGGCCACGCCATTGTACCCCTGGATGAAACCCTGGTGATGGTGGCCCTGGACCTCAGCGGCAGAAGCTACGCGGTGGTGGAGACCACGCTGGACGAAACGATGGTGGAGACTCTCTCGGGAGACCTGGTGCGCCACTTTTTCGAGTCATTTGCCCTGGAGGGTCGGATAAACCTGCACGCCAGGGTCCTGACCGGCATTAGTCCCCACCACAAGGCCGAAGCCCTGTGCAAGGCCCTCGCCCGCGCGCTGCGGGACGCCGTGGAAGTCGACCCTAGGGCCACCGGCCAGGTGCCCAGCACCAAGGGCACGCTGGATAGCTGATAAAGCTCCGGTTTACATAAGAATGTAAAAGTGTACGGGCCGCACAAACTGCGGCCCGTACACTTCGCAGAACATCGTCAAGTCAGGTCTGAACAAGTCCCTTCCCCCTTGATGGAGGAAGGTTAGGATGGAGGTGAAGGCGCCGATTGCCTAACCTACCGCCCCTTCCTGGCAATAAACTCCGGGAACGCCTGCTCAGCGTTGTAGCCCCGCACTCGGTTGGTCGTAAAGTCCCGCTCGTTGGCCCACTGCTGCTCCAGGTCGCAGCCCTTATGCATCAGCAGCAGTTCCTTGATGCCCATTATCGACTCCCGGCGATTCTGGGCGATGGTCCGGCCAATCTCCATGGTCTTTTCCCGAAGCTGGTCTGCGGGAACCAGGTGGTTCAGCAGGCCGATGCGGTAAGCTTCCTCCGCATCTACCACCCGGCCGGTGAACAGCAGTTCCTTGGCGATGGGCCAGCCCACCTGGTTTGGCAGTGTCCAGGTGGAGTTGATGCGCCCGTATGCGGCGGCCAGGAAACGGAAGCTGGTACGTTCGCAGCCCACCCGCATATCCAGTGAAGAGGAAAGCACTGCGGCCCCGCCGTAGGCAAGCCCGTTCATCATTCCTATCACCGGCTTCAGGGACGCGCTAATCTCGTAAGTGCCCCGCGACCGGTTCCGGTCCTGCTCTTCCCGGCCGACCTGGTCGGCTTCCCGGTCTCGTTCCCGCTGCTCGTGAATGTCGCCGCCGGCGGAAAACGCCCTTTCTCCCGCGCCGGTAATCGCAATGCAGCCCACCTCGTCATCCTCGTTCATGGCCCTGACGGCGTCCTGCAATTCACGGTTCAGTTGGCGATTCATCGCATTGAGCTTTTCCGGCCGATTCAGGGTAAGAATGGCCACGCCATCTTCTTTCTCAACAAGGATAAATTCGTAGTCCATATCCTCCTCCAGATCCTGGCTTCACCTTCCAATTCCTGCAGAAGGTGGATTCCAGTGTTTCAATTCTGCCGCTATTGTATGGGCGGCCCTTAGGGTAGTCAAACCCATGTAAAGCAAGTGGACAATGCTCTTCCCCCGCGAAACTGCCCGTCCCAACCCATGCACGTCCAGGCAATTGACACAATGGCCGGAGCCAACGATGATTGAAATATCATGCGTTTGGCGCGAACACATACTTGCAATCTGAAATACGGTGCGAAGACCCCCGCAAGGTCGGGAATCGCCAGGCTGTTCGTTCTGGCCATTGCATTTTCCCTGGTCCTCTTGGGCCTGGTCGGCAATGTCATCGCTCAGATGCCATCCCAGCGAGCGCTGGTAATGGAAATTGAGGGCACAATTAACCCGGTCAAGGAAAGATACCTGGAACGCGCCCTGAAGCGGGCCCGCGATTCTGAAGCGGCCGTTTTGATTGTTCGCCTTGATACCCCTGGTGGCCTGCTCAGCTCCACGAGGAAAATGGTAGAAATGCAACTGGAATCCGACGTCCCTATTGTGGCATACGTTGCCCCGGGCGGCGCCCAGGCGGGTTCCGCCGGCACTTTCCTGACCGCAGCCGCCAACGTGGCCGTAATGGCCCCCGGCACCAACATTGGCGCCGCCACCCCCGTATCTGCTTCCGGCGATGACATAGGAGAAACGCTGGCAAACAAGGTCACCAACGATGCGGCCGCTCTCATCCGCAGCATTGCCGAGGAACGCAACCGCAACGCCGAAAAGCTGGAGGAAACGGTCCGGCAGGGCGCGTCCTTCACTGCTACCGAGGCGGTGGAACTGGGTATGGTGGACTTCATAGCCACAGATATGGACGACCTGCTCAGGCAGTTGCATGGCGTCGAGGTAACCACCCGCAGCGGCCCTGCCACTCTCGAAACGGAGGGAATGGCCGCCAGGGACCTGGAAAAGAACCTGCTTGAGCACTTTCTGGAATTTCTGGCCAATCCCGACGTTGCTTTCCTGCTCCTCACAATTGGCGGCTTGGCCGTGGTTATCGAGCTTTTCAATCCGGGTATGATAGTGCCGGGAGTTGTAGGAATTGTCCTCCTCATCCTGGCCTTCCTGGCCCTGGGCAGCCTGCCCGTTAACTGGGCGGGCGTGGCGCTGATTATCCTGGCTATGGCCCTTGCCTTCCTGGAAACCCAGGTCTCGGGCTTTGGCGTTCTGGGCGTTGCGGCAGCCATTTGCCTGGTCCTGGGGGGCTTCCTGCTGTTTGCCCAGTTCGGTACGCCCTCTCCTACTCTTCCGCCGGTTTCGGTAAATCCGTTCCTCATTGTAGCTGTGGCGGCTATCCTGGGTGGCGGCTTGCTCTACCTGATGTGGTGCATCCGAAAATCCCAAAGGGAAGACCGGGGTGAAGATACCTTCCACCACCTGGGTCGGCTCGGCACCGTGGTTATCGAATTGTCGCCCCGTGGAGTTGTCAGGATGGAAGACGGCAATTGGACCGCAGTTTCCGATGATGAACAGGTGATTGCTGAGGGCGAAAAGGTTATAGTAATAGGGGTGGACGACCTGGTTCTGACCGTCATACCCTTCAACGAGACGAATTAAGTCAAAACACCGGATGCGGCAGGCGGAATACGGGAAAATCCTTCCCGAGGAGGTACCAATGTCAGCGGGTATTGTGATAGTTCAACAGCAAGAACGGATGGTCATCCAGCGTTTTGGGCGCTTCGACAAGGTAGTGGGACCGGGATTCCGATTCCTGGTGCCCTTCATTTTCAACGGTACCAAGGTGGGAATTTGGGAGCGGACCCAGCGGGTGCCCACTCAGAAGTACATAACCACCGACAACGTGGTGGTGGACTTGGACTTTGTGATTTACTACCAGGTGCTTCCTGACGATGACAATCCCCGCAAGGCCGTTCTGGACGTTCAGGACTTCGAGGTAGCGGTGGTCAACCTGGCAGTGGCGGAACTGAGGTCCATCATTGGCAACATTAGCCTGGCGGACGCCCTGGCCGAGCGGGAACGCATCCAGGGAAGGCTTCAGATTGCTCTGGACGAGAATACGGGGAGGTGGGGCGTCAAGGTGCGCAACGTGGCCATTAACGAAATCGACCCGCCTCCGGGGGTCAAGCAGGCCATGGAGCGCGAAAAGTCTGCTGCGGCCATCAAGACCGCGGAGATTACCGAGTCGGAGGGCCAGCGGCAGGCCCAGATAAACCGCGCAGAGGGCGAGAAGGAGTCCGCCATCCTCCAGGCCGAGGGCAATCGCCAGGCGGCCATCCTGGAAGCGGAAGGCGATCAGCAGGCCACGGTTCTGCGCGCCCAGGGGTTCAGCAGCGCGCTGGAACAGATCTACAGTGTGGCCAATAACGTGGACGCGAAAACTATGAGCTTACAGTACTTTGATACCCTCAAATCCCTCGGTTCCAGCCCTTCTACCAAGTTCATCTTCCCCATGGAATTCACGTCCATGCTTTCACCCTTCCTGGGAATGGGAGGCAACCAGCAGTCCGGCAGCGGCGGAAACAACGAAAACTCACAGTCCTAGCCACTCCCCTGCCGGAGAAAAGAGAATCCCCTGGCCCGCATTGATGCGGAAGCCAGGGGATACTTGTCTGCTTGCCGGGCGAGTCTCTTTCCCGGCGTAGCCGGCGTTCTGATCAGATTCTTAGCAGCCTGGGCAGGGCGATGAGTCCTTCGGAGTCGCTGCCCACCACATCCGTTTCACCCGAAGCGTGAAGCAGGGCAATGTGGGCATTGATGAGAGACTCGCAGGAACCGGAGTCCAGCCCGACTATGTACTCATCCAACCCGTTGACCAGGTTAGGTAGCCTGTCCTTGAGGAATCCCAGGCATTCCTTGGCGTTGCGCTTGGGGGGAAGCTTGTCTCCAAACAAGAGGAGCTTGCTGGCGTGGGGATACACTTCGATGATCTGCTGCCCCATGTCCGTCAACAGTTGGTTTAACGCCACAGCCCGGTAGACCAGTTGGGTTACTATCGACTTCTTGTTGGTAAAGAAGCAGCTGATACCCATTCGGGCCAGGTCAAGCTCAGCCTGCCTGCCCTTGTTCTCCGGGTACTCCATCTGGCATTGGCAGGTGGCTTCGAGGCAGCAGAGGCCGGTGGGAAGAGTGAGAGGGCTTCCAATGGCGATCAATTGGGGACGGTATTCGCCGATGAACTCAAGAAGTTCCCGGTCCTCCGAGAAGGTCCCCATAAAGACAATCCTGGAGTCGGAGTCGACGACGGCCAGCGAACTGCGCTGCCGTGTGGTAGTTTTGAGGTCTACGCCCATATAAAGCATACGCACATCCCTTCCATGAAGAGTTGGATATAACGAGTGGGCTGCCGGTTAAGGTAGCCCAGGGGTATTTGGTTATAGAGTTCACTCGTTTTGCGGGAAGGAAGACTCCAACAAATCCGGGCGGTCAAGCAGCTCCGCCGCCGCCGAATAGGGTTCCAGCTTCCCAGTTCCAATATCTTCTAAATATGATTGCAGGGATTGTTCGCGCTTTATGCGGGCCTTAAGCCGCTGAAAGAGTTCCTCCTGGAGTGCTTCAAGGAATTCGTCGCGCCGCCTGTCAATGCGGCGTTGTTCCAGGAGGGACCGGTATCCCCCCGCATCGGCGGGGGCTGTCAAGTTCAATCTATGTTCTTCAATCCTGGCCCAAAGGCCTTCGATGCCCTCTCCCCGGTCAGCCTGGGTGAGAACCACAGGAGGTTCCCACTGTAGGGGCTTTGCCGCCATTTGCAGCATGGCGCGAATGCCGGCTGCCATGCGGTCGGCGCCCTCTCGGTCGGCCTTGTTGACCAGGAAGATATCGGCGATTTCCAGGACACCCGCCTTCAGGGCCTGTATCGTATCACCCGACTCGGGCATCAGGGCAACGACAACCGTGTCCGCCACGCCCATGATTCCCAGTTCTGTCTGTCCTACGCCTACGGTTTCCACCAGTATGACGTCTTTGCCGGCGGCATCCAGTACTCTTACCAGGCTCTTGACGATCCTGGGCAACCCACCCCCCTGACCCCGGGTTGAAACGCTTCGAATGAAGACGCCCGAATCCAGGTAGTGGCGCTGCATACGTATGCGGTCGCCGAGTATCGAGCCGCCGCTGAACGGACTATCGGGGTCAACTGCTATGATTCCGACGGTCAGTCCCAGTTTTCTGAGGTGCCCGGTAAGGCGGTCTACCAGTGTGCTCTTGCCTACTCCGGGCGGGCCGGTTATGCCTATGCAATAGGCATGACCAGTGTGGTGGTCAAGAAGTTTAATAGCAGAGATCACCGCCGGGTCCCGCCGTTCCAGCGAGGTCATCGTGCGGGATATCGCCCGCTGGTCTCCGCCCAGCACCCTGGCAACTTCATCATTCATCCGGCAGAGACTCCGGCTGTGACCTTTGCTTCAACAACCATAACATTGCAAAATTTTTATCGTCAAGGTAACACCTGGGGGGTTACCCACCCAGTCGATTTTGTTTTCGGGCATATCCCAGTCAAGGAGCAAACTAACTCGTCACTGGGATACGAATTACACACACTCTTTGAACGGACTTCAATTTTTTCATAAATTTTATATTCGTACAAAAATTCATTGCCCCGGTGATTTGCCGGCTGCAACTCTGTTTGCCGGGTGAGCGTGCTGCCCCCAAGGGTCACTGGGATTCACCAAAAAACTCCGCCAATTTCCTGGAGGGTTACCCACCTGGAAGGTCTAATTTCCGGGTGACCACGCCAGGATTGGCGGAGTGAAATTATGCTCTTGGCCGTTTAGTTCAGTGGTGAAATCCGGTTTCAAATCCTCGAGCGCCCGAAGCTATCAAGAGGTCAGGACGGTTACCCCACCGGCGTAGGAATCGGCCAAAATTCTTCCTGCTCAGTTCGTCTCGCTGGCCATCATCCAGTTCCGTCCACTGCCGGTGTTCGTGGCGCACCATGGGAAGGCTGCTGTCAGCAACTACGCGGTACCCCTTTTCCTTGAACTGGAAGCAATAGTCAATGTCCAGGTTGCGGTAGAATCGGAACCCCTCGTGCATCAACCCCACAGTTCCTACTGCCTCGCGCCGGAAGGACATACAATAGGCCTGCATGGCGTCGGCTTCGCCCTGTTCCACTTCCTCGTGGAAGTGCTGCATATCGTCCGTAGTCAAGCCGTAGGGGCCGAAGATGCCCACCGATTCATCGGAAAGCTGCTGCGCTATAGTTCCCAGCACGTCTCCCGTTATTTCCGTCGATGCGTCCACGACGACGACGTACTTGCCCCGGCTCAGCTTTACGCCGATGTTCTTGCCGGCGGCATCGCCAATGACGTGGTCGCAGTGGATTACGCGAAAGTCGGAGTCCTGGTCCCTGTAGCCCTCCAGCCACTCCGGCGTGTCGTCGGTGGACCCGTTGTCGATAACAATAATCTCCGCCGAGTAGCCCGCGGCACACCTCCGCATGGCCGTCACACACCGTTCCACGTCTCCAGCATAGTTATATGCGTTGAGAATGAAGGTGAAATCGTATAGGTCGGGCAAGTCAAGCGCAGATTCAACCTCACGGGACGAGGAAACCCAGTCCCACCGCTCCTCCTGCTGTTCCAGGGGGGTCTTGGGACGAATCCGGGTTGCCCGGGGCGTATCCTGTACCACGTAGCCGCCCGATGCCAGCTCTTCCCGCAACGAATCCGCAGTTGCGTAGTCCACCTGGTCTCTCAAGGCATTGCGCTGGCTGGCCGCGGTGACTATTGCCTCGGGTAGCTGGTAATTGTCAGGCACCAGGTCCAGGTCCAGCCCGAAAATGCGGTCAAAGTCCAGCAGCAGCGCCAGCTTGGCCTGGCCCGGCAAATCCGACCTTACCATATCCCACGTCAGGGCCAGCGCGGTGGGCAGGTCCAGGTCGTCGTTGACTGCGTCCCAGAACTTCTGTCGCCATTCCTCAGTCTCCGGCGGCAATTGGGTCATGTCCGGCAGGCTCTTCCACTCCCAAACACGGTTGCGCAGCTTGCAGAGGGCCCGCTCGCTGGCTTTCAGGGAGTTAAAGGTGAAGTTCATCCGGTGCCGGTAGCGGACCGTCATGCACAGGTATCGGAAGGAGAGGGGATCAATGCCACGGGAAGCCAGGTCGTCCAGCAGGAAAACATTACCTGAAGACTTGGCCATCTTGGCCCCATCAGCCAGAAGGTGCTGACCGTGGACCCAGTAGTTGACATGAGTGTCGCCAAAAGCCCCTTCGCTCTGGGCAATTTCGTCCTCGTGGTGGGGGAAAACGTTGTCCACCCCGCCCGTGTGGATGTCAAACTTTTCACCCAGGTACTTGTGCGCCATGGCTGAGCACTCAATGTGCCAGCCGGGAAAACCCTCTCCCCAGGGGCTGTCCCACTGCACGTCCCGGCCCGGTTCCGCATCCTTCCACAGGGTGAAGTCCCTGGCATCCCGCTTCAGGGGATCGGCTTCGGCTCTGACGCCCTCCAGCAGGTTCCCGCCGAAGTTGCGGGAAAGACCGCCGTACTTGGGGAATTGGGGGACATCAAAGTAGACGTTGCCGCCGGCCTCATAGGCGTACCCGTTGGCCACCAGCTGTCCCACCATTGTTACCATTTCCGGTATGTGGTGGGTGGCCCACGGAAAGACGTGGGCTGGCAGTATGTTCACCCGTTCCTCATCCTGGAAGAAGCTGTCAGCGTAGAATTGGGCTATCTCCTGGATGGTTTTCCCTTCGGCCAGCGCGGCAATGATCATCTTGTCCCCGCCGGCCTCCACCAGTTCCTGGCGCATGTGACCCACGTCGGTGATGTTCTTCACATGGTAGACGTCCAGGCCTTGCACCATCAGGGCGCGGCGAATCCAGTCGGCCATCATGTAGGTGCGCAGGTTGCCTATGTGAGCATAGCGGTACACCGTGGGCCCGCAGGTGTACATCTGAATCTTGCCGGGTTCGATTGGGTGGATTTCGTCGACCTGTTTAGTCAGGGTATTGTAAAGGCGCAACAAAGTTCCAGAACCTCCTTCACAAGCCCCGGGTGATCGGAGGGAATCACCATCTATGCGGAGCCTGAACCCTATGTGGGAAGCGGGCGGTGGCGCAGAATCGTCGCCGTCACCACCTGCAGGGTTAATATTGTCCCAAGTTTAGCATTATTGGTTCACGTTTGCATCCAACTTTTTCTGCTGCCAACGCAGCTTTATGGACGGTTGGAGAGAAAAATCTTGCCAATCTGGACTACCGTGGGTCGACTACCACGCCCTGGCTCCTCAGGGCAGCTATATCCTCGGCTGACAATCCCGCCTCCGCCAGGATTTCGTCAGCATCCGAACCAAGCGCCGGAGTTGGCCGTCCTGCCCGCATGGGCGTCATCGACAATTGTGCGGTATTGCCCAGGTGGTCGGCCCGGCCCTGTCCGGGGTGCTCCCTGGTCAATATGAGGCCCGCCTCTCGTACATGGGGCAGATCCCGGAAGTCCTCAATTCCTGCGTTCTCTACAGCATCTACCCCAACGTCATTCAACTCTTTTAGCCAATACGAAACCGGCTTCGTGGTGAAGACGGCCGAAAGCTCACCCGCCAGTTCGCTGTCTTGTGCCTGGCCCAGGGCATCCCTTGCTTCACCCCTTGCTCCCACGCCTCTAAACTCGTCAAGGGAGAGCAGGCGTTCTACGGCGCCTTCATCGGCGCAATGAACATATAGCCAGCCATCCGTGGCGGGGTAAAGCCTGGAGAATGCCGATATTCCCTGCAGATTCCGCCCTTCCGGTTCTTGTCTCTCGTGTCCCTCGAAAGCGAGGAAATAGGGGGACTGCAGCAGGCCGGCGGTCAGGGCCAGCCCGCTGTCTACAGCCTGCCCCTCGCCCGTCCTGTTGCGTTCATGTAGGGCCAGGGCCACCGCGTAGGCTCCCATCATGCCGGTCCCATAGTCGTTGACCGGATAGGGCATCAACATGGGAGCATCGTCCCTGCCACCGCGCCTTACCTGCATCCCGCTGGTGGCCTGGGCCAATTGTTCCCACCCCGGCCGCTCACTCCACGGTCCATCGTAGCCGTATGCGTTCAGGGAAGCATATACCAGGTCAGGTTTGCGCCGGCGCAGGCTATCATAGTCCAGTCCCAGCTTTGCCAGGCTCCCCTTGCGGTAGTTTTCCACCACCACGTCCGCGGTCTCCAGCAGCTTGAAGAAGACGTTCCTTCCCTCTTCCTGTTTCAGGTCCAGCAGG
>JAJEDS010000238.1 GCA_022821365.1 Dehalococcoidia bacterium
GGTGGAAAACGCATTTCGAACCTTCAAACAGTGGCGCGGAGTAGCCACCAGATATGCCAAGAATGAAGCCTCATTCCTGGCAGCCTGCCAAATTCGAGCCATGGTTATGTGGACAAGACTATTTTGACGACACGCCCTAGAGACATGGGTCGGAGTCGACGCATCGGTGGGTCTCTTGGAAGAAAGAAACGAGCCCGTTGGCGTAATGACGGTGTCTGTCCGCGACTTCGAAAACGCCCGAACTTTCATGGAAGACTGGACTGACTACTTGGAAGACGAAGAGGGCTTCGACTTTGACTCTGATGATGATGCCGAAGTTGAAATTTGGACTGACGAACGAGAGAGCCTGGCGTTTGCACTAACGAAAGAAGTGTTACTGGTCGTGTTCGCAGACGATCCCGAAAATACTCTGGAAGACATGCTGGACCTGATTACAGGTCGGTCGGACCGGTCCCTCGCAGACACTGAACAGTTCCAGGCTGCCCGGCAGCAATATTCCGATCGGCGCTTTGCGTCAGTTTTCCTGGACATTGAGGAACTGCTGGACCTGCTGGAGGATGCGGACCTGATTTCGGATGAAGCGTACGATTTTGCGGCGGTTTCCGATTCCTCCGACTTTCCAAACTGGGCGGCAGCGACGGCGCAGTGGATTGACCGGGGCATTGTGGTGGAAATCCTGGCCCCTAATACTATAGACATTACCAGCAACCTTCAGGGCTTGGACAACCCAGCGGAACTGGTACATGCTGAAACGATTGGGTTGTTCGCGGCTACATTCGACACGGATCTGGACAACTGGCGGGAGCATCTGGAGGATTACGGCTCCGATGATGAAATTTCCTACTACGTTGAGGATATCTATGTAGAGTTATACCGGGAAGTAGAGTGGCAGAGCGACAGCCCTCCTCGATTTAAGGAAAACCCGGACATGGCCGATGTGTTGGATATATTTATTGAGCTGGTAGAGGCCTACTCCGATGTAGACCTTGAGAAGGACTTCATCGATAACCTCGGAGGAAAGTTCATCCTGGCAGTGGAAGAATTCGATGCTGGCCGCATTGAGGAAGACCCCATGGAGGAGACGCTCAATGTCGTAGCAATGTTGTCTTACCTGCCGGAGTCCGAATCAAGGTTAGAAGATAGCCTGGAAGACTTTTCTGACTTCCTTCAAGAGGAAATCCCTTTGGATATCGACTCTGAGGATGTAGGCGCCGACAACGACGCGGAGATTTTCAGGCCGGACTTCTTTGGAATCGAGACCGACTACACCCCCGGGTACGTTCTTCACAACGGATACCTGGTATTTGGCACCACGGAAGAGGCTCTGGAGAATGTGGTGAGCGCACAGAACGGTGATGAGGACGCATTGTCTTCGGTTACCGAATACCAGCGGGCAGTGGAGGTCTTGCCTGGTGAGCCTCAGTTCCTTTTCTGGTTGGACCTGCGTAGTATCGTAGCGCAGTTGGATGCCGATGATATGGACATGACTGATGATGAGTTCGAGGCACTGGAGGAAAGCATCGGTTCCTTGGTCGTCGTCTCCAGCGTTGACGAGGAAATGATACGAGCCAGCCTGGCAGTTACCTTCTTCCCCCAATGAGATCGCGATTGCCTGGCGCCCGCATCATGCGAGTCAGCCGCCTCCCCGGCCAATTCTCCACTTTCCACCGGTCGATTGACATATAGCGGCGTTGCCTCAAGAGTCTTCCCTGCCGTAACGTCAGTCGAGCAACCGCTGCTTTTGTCTTGATCCCCACCCTGCAGCGCCTATCCATTTCCCCCTGATACCCTACCGAGCCTGCCGTCAACGCCCGCCTCTCCTAAATCTTCCATTGATCCAATTAACTGGCTCTTGCAAAGCTGTGGCGGAATCTGGCTTGACCTGTAAAGTCAATTGCACCCAGTCCTTCCGATCAAGGCCGCCGTCGTTGGTTGACAACATAGCATGGCGTGCCTATGTATGGTGTAGTAATATCACGGGAGATCAGGGCGCCCGAATCTTTTTCTTCTCCCGGAGGTTGCCATGCTGATCAAGATGGGCCTTATCGCCATTGCCTTCATCGTGGCCGGTGTGATTGTCGCGCAGACCGTCGGCCACCTTGCGCAGGACCCCAACGAACGTCCCGCTACCAGGTTGACCGAAGAGGTAACGCGCACCAACCGCACGGCCGGAAGGCTGGATAGTTCATTCGCCAACGTGCTGCCCCCGGCGCCGCCGGGCCAGAACATTAGTATGACGTTGCCAGGCGGCGCCCCCGGAACAGGTAACAACGCGCCTGGCGCCCCGTCCGGCCCTGACATGGCCGAAGACCCCCAGGGCGGCGTCCCAGGCGGCGAGTCCCCCGACGTGGGCGCGGAGCCGGAACCGACGCCGGACCGGTACCCGGAATACAATACCCCCGCGGATCTGGCCGCCGCCGATGCCGCCACCTTCACTGACGAAATGGTGGAAGACCTGGAGATTCAGCAGACCGAATACACCAGGGCTGTGGAGCAGTTTTACGACGAATGGTCTGCCAGGTACAACCTGGCCCTGGACTCCCACAAGCGGTTCCAGTGGCGGGTTGACCGGGCGAACGTAACCGCCGCCGAGTACTTCCAGCGGCAGGCTTACCTGACCAGCCTGATGACCAATCCGGAACGCAAAGCGTTGTTCCAGGGCCGGGACCGGCAGGAACAGGAGCTTTATCGCCAGTGGCAACTGCAGGCCAACAGCATCCTTAGCCAGTCCAACGCAATCATGGGGGAGTTGAGGCAGTTGAACCTGGAGATTACCAAGATACGGCTGTCGGCCAACTTCCTGGCCCTGCACCAGGAGTTTCAGACCATACCCCACGCCGTTACCCAGCTTCACAATGACCTGGCGCTCTTCCGTGCCAGGTCGGAGCAGCTGCAGCAGAGCTTCAACCCCGGCGGCGTTCACAATCAATAGGAGCGGCAACCGTGCAGCGGATGAAGAGCATTGGTTCCGGCTTGCTGGAAGCCTTCAACAGTCCACTGCCCAACCAGAGCAGGGTTGACCAGGTCAGGTCTGCGGCAGCCGGGCTGGCCCTGGTGTTCATCCTGCTGCCCTGGATGCCGGCGGGGCCCACTGGTTCCATGACGGGGAGCCGGCTGCTGGGCTACAGCCTGTTCAACGGCTCTCTGCCGGCCTGGTTCCAGGAGAATCCCATGGGGGCCTTCCTGTTTGTAATTACGCCGACCCTGACGATCGTGCTTTCCTTCACCGCCTTCCTGAGGATAATGCTGGGGCGCAACCCGATTAAAACTCACCTGGCGATTGTCATCCTGCCGCTGTTGACCCTGCAACTGGCGTCCCATCCCATGCTGGACAGCCCGCCCAATGCCCTGTTTGGAGTGCCCATACCCCAGATAGGGCTGCTGCATTTGGTGGCAATCCACCTGGGCCTGCTGCTGTTCGGCCTGTACCTGAAGTACGGGCCTGCATGGTGGCCGAGGCGACCCGGGCCTTAGGTCGGGCCGGGCCGGGGGCATGCTGGCCGTTGGGCGCGTGAAGTCGCCCAAGACACATGCTGAAAGGAGTAATTGCGGATATTCGAAACTCGGGTTGACAGGGTGGAGGGGGGAGCCTATATATCGTTAGGCAAGGCAGAGAATAATCAGCCAACCCGTTAGACAAATGGAGGACAGTAGATGGTGGAACAGAACGACCTTGCCCAGGCGTCCAGCCTGGAAGACTCGGTAATATTCGCGGATAACCCGGAACCTCGCTGCGCCTGCCTGCTGGTGCTGGACGTGTCGGGTTCCATGGGTTTCGATAGAAATGGGGAGGTACCCATTCGTCAACTGAACGACGGCCTGGGATTTTTCAAGTCCTGCATCGAAGATGACACCCTGGCCTCGCTGCGCACGGAAATTGGTGTTATTGCCTTTAACCATGAGGCATCGGTAATCCACGACTTCAGCACGGTGGACCGCTTCAACCCGCCCACTTTGACCGCGTCCGGCGGCACCATAATCTCGGGCGCGCTGGAACTGGCGCTGGACATGGTTGAACAAAGGAAACAGACTTACCGGGACAACGGCATTACCTATTACCGTCCTTGGGTATGGCTGATTTGCGACGGCTACCCTGAACATGACACTCCGTCCGACTGGGAAAGAGCCAAGGCCAGGGTTAAAGAAGCTGAGAACGACCGGCAGTTGGCATTTTTTACCGTTGGCGTCGAAGGCGCTGACATGACCGAGCTGGATAGCATCGGCGGACGGCAAGCCCTGAAGTTGCAAGGGCTGAATTTCAGGGAAATGTTCCAGTGGTTGTCCTCTTCCATGTCTTCCGTGTCCCAGTCGCAGCCCACAGACGCCGTATCCCTGTCCAGCCCGGAAGGTTGGGCCGAGGTCTAAATGGTCAATCGCAGCGGAATATGGGCTTACAGCGCCTCCGTGGCCGGGTCTCGCCACCTGCGGCGCGGCGTCGAGCGGCAGGACCGGGCATTTCACCGGGTGGAGGGTGACTTTGCAATTGCGGTAGTGTCCGACGGCGCCGGTTCCGCCCGGAACTCGGCCCTGGGTGCCACGGTAACCACCACCCGGGCCACTGCCGCTGCCACCTGGCGCATGCTGGACCTGGCGAAGTCCCCAACGGCCGCAGACCTGGAAGAAGTCCTCAGGGCATCGGTGTCCGGCGTCCGGCAGTCCCTGGAAGAGTTGTCTCGCCAGACCGGCGAGCCGCTGCAGTCCTACGCCAATACCCTGCTGCTGGCCGTCCAGACGGACACCCTCTTGGGGGCCTCCCAGGTGGGAGACGGCGGAATGGTGATTTCCAACGATCAGGGCGGCTTCGATTGCCTTACCTCGCCCCAGCGAGGCGAATACGCCAACCAGACCACCTTCATCACCTCCAGGGAATGGTCGGAAAACATGGATGTGAAGGTGGTCGAGGCCCAGCCCAAATACCTGGCGATGTTCTCCGACGGACTGGAGAACCTGGTCATTGAGGGGGCCACCCAGCAGCCCTTCTTTGGCTTTTTCAACAACGTCTTCCAGTGGCTGGAAGGCCAGTCGGACCCCGGACGGGTGGAGGCTGAACTATCCGGCCTCCTCCGCTCACCCCGGGTTACCTCCAAGAGCGACGACGACATCACCCTGCTTTTGACCATCCGCAGGTAAACGGGAGCAATTGATGCCAACCTACCGGACTCAAAGGCGAACCTCCGGGATCTCCAGGACCATTGAAACACCTATTGAACCCCTGGGTCGGGGAGGAGAGGCGGAGGTCTACGCCGTTAAAAATGAGAGAGACTTGGTAGCCAAGATCTATACCAAAGGAATTATGTCCAATGGACGATTGACGAAATTGGGGTCTCGGAAGGAAAGGAAGCTGTTAGCCATGATCGCGGGTGCTTCTCCCACCAAGGATGCAAGTGGAGAACTGGCCCTAGCAGTCTGTCCGAGAAACAGGTTGCGTGAAGGAATGGGTGTATGATGAGGGGGCACCTGGAGACGGAGGTCCCACGATGAGCAAGACCTACC
>JAJEDS010000222.1 GCA_022821365.1 Dehalococcoidia bacterium
TCGAAATTGAAGAAGTAGTAATCCTTTGCGGAAGTGTCAGTTGTAGGCTGACTGCACTGGAAGCTGGTTTCATATCCGTCGGATATGGCTATGGCGTGTGCTGAGGTACGCTCCATGTTCCCCGGGCTAGACGCCCCCACCGCATCTGCTAAATGAGAGTACGCGCTCGTCTCGGAGTTGACGCTCTTCGGCCTTGGAAGGTCACGGAAGGGCAACCTCGGGATGGTGGCTTTCCACATGGATTTGCCTATGGCCGCTGGATCTAGGGCCGTTAGCTGCTGACATCGGGAAGGAGCCCAGCCATCGTAAACGGTTATCGTTCCCATGCGCAGGACGACCGCCAGGCGGAAGTTGTAGTCGCTGTAGCGCATTGTGCCTCTCCTAGTACTGGGTCAAGTCAGGAATTAAGGGGATAGAGTCGATGGAGTTTGGCGCGGGCATCAAGGATGTTGAAGCGCCAGTTGATGCGGGCTTTGGCGTCGTTCCGCTCCTGTTCCAAGGCTTGAATCTCCCGGCCGAGGGATTCCTCGTCGGGGAGACGCTTTCTGAGACAACTGCGGGAGAAGACGCTGAACTCGATCTCCGCCATATTGAGCCAACTGCCATGCTTGGGCGTGTAGTGGAATTCCAGCCGCTTGGAGATGCGCCGAGCCTCCGCCGCCGGAAAGGCCTGATACAAGGACGCCTTGCGGTGGGTATTCAGGTTGTCCAGGACCACTCGAACCACCGGGACTTCGGGGTAGGCCTGGTCCACCAGCCAGCGCATCTGCTGGGCGAAGTCCTCGGTGGCGCGCCGTTGGGTCACGCTCACATGCCGCCAGCCCGCCCTGGGCTCGCAGGCCATGAACAGGTTGCGGGTCCCTTCCCGGCGGTACTCGTAGTCCTCCCGCTGCGGCCTCCCGGGCCTGGCTGGCAGCGGTTCCCTGACGTCGGCCAGCAACTGGGTGGAACTCTCGTCGAAGCAGACCACCGGCCGCTGGGGGTCGTAGGGTTAGGCGTACAGGTCCAGTACGTCCTCCATGGCTGCCACGAAGTCGGCGCTCACCCTGGGGATGCACCACTCTTTCTTCTGCCACGGCTTGAGGGAGTTTTTTTCAAGTGCAGCCGCACCGTCTCATGGGACAGGGATTCCACCACGCCCAACTCCACCATCCGGTCCGCCAGCAGGCGCAGTTCCCAGTGGTCGTGCCCCTCTGGGGCCGGACTGCAGGCCAGGGCGATCAGATGGGCCTCGGCCCGGTCATCCAGCTTACGGTACCGGCGAGCCTGGACCCGGTCCCTAACCGCCCCCTCCAGACCCGCTTCGGCGAACCGCCGCTTGATGTTGAACACCGTGCCCTGGGACACATCCAGGGCTTGGGCTACCCAGGACGCCGACCAGCCCTCGTCCGTCTTCAGCAGGATGCGGGCCCGGGTGGTCACTCGGGCGGAACTCCTTCCTGCCCGGACCATATGCTCCAATTGGTCCCGTTCCTCCGGCGTCAGCCGGACCGGGAATTTCTCTCTGACCACACTCCACCTCACACTAACTTCAGTTCTTCAAAGATTACCACTACCCTACAGTCCGTGGCCCCGTCTCCAAATTCAAGTTTGACCCAGTACTAGTCTACGAGCCTATTGGCAAATGCCTGAATGGTTTTCCACCCGATTCTGAGGTAGTGTAGAAGTTCAAGCCTACATCTTGTCCGTTGGCGTATGCCTTTAGTCTTTTCAGAGACTCCCGCACCTCGGCACTAGGGTTCGCTGGAAGCACCAAGTCAATATGGCGGGAACTGAAAGAAGGGTTTTCCAGAAAGCCTCCATTGAGTTCCACCATGTGACGCATCCCCCTCCTTTTGAGATCACTTGGATCTACTCCCTTCAATTCGCCGAGGTAACGCTTTACTGTCCCCTCCAATGCATTCGGGCTGAAAGCACCGGCTGAGGTTTTATACCTCTTGGCGTCCGGGTCAATGGTCTTTACGCTTATGGCAACGTTATGAAGATTGTCGAAGTAGTCAAACCCCTTAAAATTTGGGGCAATGAGAGTGTTGAGATTCAACAAATGACTATTGCCGATCTGATACTGTTCGAAAAGGTTGTCTTCTATCTTTCGACCTCGGGCGAAATAGTTATCTGCCCAGTATCCTCTCTTGTCGTTCAGAATATTCTTCGCGTGTTCGGGGACGTGTTTAAGGGACCTACCCAATTCTCCAACCGTGCTGGACTCTGTAGCCTTCTTGACGATCTTCCCTACCTGTGGGACATCGCCAACCTTGCCAATGCCCGGAATTATGGCGACTCCGTCAATAAAGTCTGACGCCAAGCCGGACAAGCTAAAGCGGCATTTCCAGCCGGAGCACTTGACAACCTCAAAGGCAAAGAAATCCCGCACATCAGGTCCAATATCTACTACCGGAATGAAACCTACGATCATCCACCCGG
Organism: Dehalococcoidia bacterium; assembly: GCA_022821365.1. Taxonomy (GTDB): domain Bacteria; phylum Chloroflexota; class Dehalococcoidia; order Lucifugimonadales; family UBA3495; genus Bin22. The sequence goes on from JAJEDS010000222.1 coordinate 2,425, forward strand.
CGAAATAGGCAATGCCGCGATTGGGATTGCTGTTGATCCCCCATTAGCCTTGGACAGCTCCTGCGGCAAACTCGCTGGCGAAATCCTGTAAGTTGGAATAACCGTTGCCCTCTCCATAAAGAATCCACAGGGTATTGAATACAGCATCG
>JAJEDS010000357.1 GCA_022821365.1 Dehalococcoidia bacterium
TTGCGATGGCCACCGATGCGTCCAGCCCGTAGTTGTAGAATCCTGAATAGGGCGACAGGACGTGCATGTCAACGCCCAGCGAGTCCATGTCTGCCAGGCGTTCCTCCGGTGTCCAGCGGGCCTTGGGGGGCAGGCCGCCCCGCCGGTCGCCCACTATGGCGATCTGGCGGCCCCGGGCGTCCTGCTCACGGCGCAGGCTGTGCCAGTCGCCGCCATTTTCCGTCGCGCGCCAGAACCGCTGAGGTGTCAGGTGGGCGTGAATGTCGATGCTTCGCATTGGTCTTTACTCCCACGAATTTCGGATTAAGTCAGTCAAATGGACAGGCCGATAGCTATTTCGGCCAATGGTTGGGAACGGGCCAAACGTAGCATACGGGTAACGTACTGTCAATTTGGTTTTTCAAACATGGATTAACAGGATATACAGGATTGTATTGCAGCGCTCGCCAGTGGTCGTGCTATGGCTCAAATAATGGACCATATCCTGTTCATCCTGCATATCCATGTTTGGTTTCCGTTTGCCCTGTTCCCCGCTTTAACGTATATTTAGCCAGGAACCAGCCAGGCAAGGAGGACCCGGGATGCGTATTCTCTTGATTGCCACCAACCGGCATAACCGCCTGGTCAGCCGGATGAACGCCCAGCCCCTGCCCATCGGCATGGCCTACGTGGCCGGCCACCTGGACCCCGACCGGCACCAATTGAAGGTGCTGGACCTGATGTTCTCCGACGACTACCTGGCCGAAGTGGAGCAGGCAGTCCACGACTTTCGGCCCGACCTGGTGGGCTTGTCCCTGCGCAACCTGAGCAACCACAGCTATCTGGACCCCCAGTGGGCCCTGCCCATCACGAAGAACGTAATCGACAAGATTCGGGAGTTCTCGACGGCCCCCATCGTTTGCGGCGGTCCTGCCTTCAGCCTGCTGCCCGAAGAGTGCTTTGCCTACCTGGAGCCGGACCTGGGCCTGGCCGGGGACGCCGGGGAGACCTTCGCCGAACTGGCCGGCCGCATCGAAATCGGGGAGCCTTCCTACCTGGACCTGCCCGGCCTGGTCTATCGCGATGATGCCGGCATTCACTTCAACGGCATGCGCTGTCGCTCCGAATTTTCCCAGCCGCCCCGTTTCGACGAACTGGATATGGAGAAATACCGCCTGGCCGGCTTCGGTGTTGGCATCGTCACCAAGCTAGGCGACTTCAACTATCCCACGTCCCCCAACTCGGAACCGGCTCAGCGCAGCGCCTGGCGGGTAATCCGCCCCATCGAGGAGGTGGTGCGGGAAGTTCAGGATATGGAGGCCAGGTTCAACCTGCGCAAGGTCCACTTCATCGACAACGGTTTCAACATCCCCCTGCCCCACGCCAAGGACCTTTGCCGCGCCTTGATAGACGCCAACATCGGCGTCCACTGGACCACCGGCCTGGCCCCCTATAGCTGCGACGCGGAACTGGTGGAGCTGATGAAGCGGGCCGGCTGCGTACTGGTGATGATGGGCAACATGCGCGGCGACAGCCACGACGGCTCGACCCTGGGCGAGCGTATGGAACCCATGCTGGAGACCTGCCGCGTCTGCGAGGAGGGTGGCCTGAACTACACCATCGCCCAGCGCTTCGGCGACCCCGGGGAGACCCGGGAGTCGGTGGACGAAAAGCTGAATTTCCTGCGCAACATCAAGCCCTCTATGGCCAACCTGCGGGTCGGTGTCAGCATAATGCCGGGCACCCGCGAGGCCCAGCTTGCCGTCGAGGAGGGCCTGGTCTCCAGCGAGAGCGAACTGATCAAACCCACCTTCTACCTGGACCCGCAGGTCAAGGACTGGGTGGTGGACTACCTGAAAGAAGCCGCCGCCGACCAACCCCGCTGGAATCTGCTGTAGGAAATGAACTGAATCCACAAATGAGCAAGAATAATCACGAATCTGCTAGGGAACCTATTGGCGACTATTTGTGCCCATTCGTGGATAAATGAGAAAAGGGAGGAACCTTGGAGCCAACCAGCAAATATGTCCAGGCCAATGGCATCACCCTGCACGGCCTGACCTGGGGTAACCCGGACAATCCGCTCTTGATAATGACCCACGGCATCGGCCTTTGCGGCATGGTGTGGCGTCCCCTGGCCGAAGACCTGGCCCGCGACTATTACGTTTTCTCCCTGGATTTGCGGGGCCACGGGGATTCAGACAAGCCTGGCGGCTACACCTTCAACGACATGGCCGAGGACGTAATCGGGCTGGTTCAGGCCCTGGACCCGCCGCAGCCTCCCTACGGAATCGGCCATTCCGCCGGCGGAATGACCATCATGATTGCCAACTCCAAGGCGCCCGGCACCGTCGGACCCACCGTGCTGGTTGACACCCGTGTCGGACCGGCGCTGGAGGTGTACAACCCCGAAGAACGGGAAGAGCGCATGAACCGCACCCGCAACAAGCGGGCCGTCTGGGAGTCCCGCGAGGTCATGTACGACGCCTACCGTAACCGCCGGGTTTTCAGCACCTGGACCGATGACGCGGTGCGCGACTACATCTACGGCGGCACCCGGCTGCTGGACGACGGACGGGCGGAGCTGAAATGCCCCACCGACGTGGAGGCCATTTACTATGAAGCCCGGCATGCCCTGAATCCCACGCCCTACCTGAAAGCCCTGTCCGGCGATTACCTGCTCCTGCTGGGCTACATCGGCAACTACCCGGACGAGGAAGCCCGTGGCAGCGACGAGATCAAGTACTTCTTGAACGAGGTCAAGGGCGCCAGGATGGAAACCCTGCCTAAAGGCTCCCATTTCGTGGCAATGGAAGACCCTGACTTGGTGCTGGCCTCCGCCCGCAGGTACCTGGACGGCCACCGCCTTGGCGGCGATTAGCCGTCCCCCGGCTCTCTACCCCGCCCGCGCCACCTCTACCGAAACCACGTCCACCCCGTGGTACTTCTGGTGCCGCACCGATGACGCATAGTGCCGCAGCAGCCGGAAGGAAATTTCCCTCACGTCGGGAACGTCGGCCGGCTCTTCCAGGTAGGTAAGCTGGTCTTCCAGGTTTTCGCCTTCGGCTGCTGACACGAACTCCAGTTCCACCCCGGCGCCAGCGGCCCGCGCTTTCACCATCAGCCGCCGTGGTCTGCCGTTGCCTTCCGCCGGTTCTTCCGACGCCAGGCTGTTGAAGGTCTCCTCTCCCACCAGCACCAGGCGGTCGGTTGCGGGCCGGTCCCAGCCGATACGCCCCGCGAACTGGGTCAGGAAGTCGGTCAGCCTGGGCAGCGCTTCGTCGTCCATCACCATATCCAGCTTCCTGCGCCTGGGCGCGGTGAGTTCCAGGAAGACCATCATAATCACCGCGGTGATGGCTCCAGACGTCATCCCGTTACCCAGCAGCACGGAAAGGAACCCGTCCCCCAGCAGGTTCGGGAAAATCCACTGGTTCTGGAATCCGGTGCCCACCCAGAATGCCACGCCGGCCACGGTGGCCTTCCGGTGGTCTATGCCGTCCTGAATGACGATTTTCATTCCCTGGACGAACAGCAGGCCCAGCAACACGGTGATGTAGGCGGCTGCGATGGGCGTGGGAATGGCGATAACCACGGCGGCAATCTTGGGAAAGAAAGCCACGGCTGCCAGGATGATACCGATGACGACGCCCACCCGGCGGGCGCCGATGCCGGTAACTTCGGCCAGGGATATGCTGGTGGAGTAGGTGGTGTTGGGCATGGTCGCGGTCAGACCCGAAAGCAGGTTGCCCACACCGTCGGTGTTCAGCGCTCCCTGTACCACCCTAAAGTCCGTGGCCCTCGGTGTTCTCCGCGACACCCGCTGGATGGCTACCCCGTCACCGATGGTCTCGATGGCCCCCACCAGCGTAACGATGATGAAGGCCGGCAGCAGCCCCCAGAAGTGCTTGTCCGGCGTAAGTTCCAGGCCCGGCCATGAACTGAAGGGGACTCCGATCCACGGCGCTTCGATTATGGGCTCCACGTCATAAATACCGAAGGGCGCCGAAACCAAGCACCCCAGCGCTATTCCCAGAATGGGCGCCCAAAGCCGCAGCCGAGGCGGCCCCCGCAGCACCAGTCCCACCACCACTGCCAGGGTAACTCCGGCCGCCAGCGGCGCCGCTGCGGCATGGGTTCCTTCGGGCACGTCGGTGAGAGAGTCAAACACAATAGGAAACACGGTGGCGGCGATTAACATAATCACCGTGCCCGTAACCACCGGCGTGAAAATTCGGCGCAGCAGGGAGAGTCGCGCCGCCATCAGGAACTGGAACAGGGATGAGACGACGATCAGGCTCGCCATCGTCGCCGGGCCCGCAATCTTCAGCGCGGCGACGCAGATGGCAATGAAAGCCCCGGACGTCCCCATCAGCAGCACATGCCCCGAACCGATGCGGCCCCACTTCGCTGCCTGAAGGATGGTGGTCAGTCCGCTGACCAGCAGGGCGGCGAACGCGCCCCACACCATCAGGCTCTCAGGCTGGTCTGCGATGCGCATTACAATCACCACCGTTAACACCACGGGGGTGATGATCAGGATGGCGGCCTGTGCCCCGGCGCCGGCTGCAATCAGCGGTGGCGGTTTGTCGTCGGGTTCGTAGCGGACGTTCTCGTTGATTTCAGCTGCGGCCAATGGGTAACACCTCGGCAAAGGGACTGCGGAATAAGGAGGGAAGCCCTGGGATTGAAACATTATATCGAATAACGAAACGCAGGTCTCTCAACATTGCTGGGGGCAACTGTTCACGATGAGGGGAAAGAGGCTGTCCCTCCATATCGTCATACCGGCGACGCAGCAACTCCGTGTAACTCCGCGTCCTCTGCGGCTCTTTGGTGAAAATCGTCCTTGCCGACTGCTTTCGGCCCCGAATTTTGGTATATTTCTACTAACCCACTTGGGAGAGAGACCGATGCTGGAAGCGAAAGATCAAACTGCCGGTAGCCTTAACTTCCCCCCCGATAAGATAGAGCAGTTCGACGCCATCGTCATCGGCGCCGGCGTTACCGGCCTGTACCAGACGTATTGCCTGCGGAACATCGGAATGTCCGTGCGGGTTTTTGAAGACGGCGATGGAGTTGGCGGCACCTGGTACTGGAACCGCTACCCCGGCGCCCGCTTCGACTCCGAAAGCTATACCTACGGCTATTCCTTTTCCCAGGAACTGCTGCAGGAGTGGGACTGGAAGGAGCTCTACTCCGGCCAGCCCGAAAACGAACGCTACCTGAATTTCGTGGCGGACAAATTCGACCTGAAACGCCACATCCGGTTTAACTCCCGCGTTGTGGACTGCACTTTCGAGGAAGACCGCAATACCTGGCTGGTCACCATCGCCGACGGCCACCAGGCCCGCGCCCCTTTCCTGGTTACCGCCGTGGGCCTGCTGTCCGCTCATTACATCCCCGACTTTGAAGGGCTGGAAACCTACCGGGGGCAGTGGTGCCACACCGGCCGCTGGCCGAAGGAAGGTATGGACCTGGCCGGCAAACGGGTGGGCGTCATCGGCACCGGGGCCACAGCGGTCCAGTTGATTACCGAAATCGCCAAGGAGGTGGGCCACCTTACCGTATTCCAGAGGACGCCCAACTTCTGCGCTCCCCTGCGCAACCGCCCCATCACA
>JAJEDS010000030.1 GCA_022821365.1 Dehalococcoidia bacterium
GTTCTGGCGGCGTTGTGCCACTGGGTGGTGGAACCCGCGTCCCCCGTTCCGCTGGTAGGAGCAAGCGGAGCCATTGCGGGAGTGATGGGCGCCTACCTGATGCTCTACCCCAGGAACCGCATTAACTCGCTTGTTATTTTCTACTTCATTACCGTAATCCGGTTGTCGGCCTTCTGGCTGCTGGGGTTCTGGTTTGCCTGGCAACTGGTGCAGGCCCTGCTGGCCTTTGGCGTTTCAGCCCAGGTCAGTGTTGCCTTTTGGGCCCACGTGGGCGGATTCGCGGCCGGGGTGGGCATCATAGCCGTCTACAAGCTGCTGACCGGCCAACCGGTACTGCCAACCAGGGGGCCGCCCTCGCCTCCCGGCGGCCCCGCCAGGTACTGGCGGGGGCGACCGCTGGACTAGCTTTGGACAAGGGTTGGGCCACGTTAAATCTGTGTTAGAATTGCGCTTGTGTAGCGGCGGCCCTTGATATTTGCCGCCATATTGCGGATACTTGTCTAAACTCCAGACACAGATAGGTGGAGGAACAGATGCTCGATTACAAGCCAAACATTGTCCTTTCCAATGACGAACAGGAATACAAAGTTGTCGGTACCAGGCCGGTGCGGCCCGATGGAGCCGACAAGGTTACCGGCAAGGCCAACTACAGCGCAGACATCAACCTGCCCGGGATGCTTTACGGCAAGGTTCTGCGCAGCCCCCACGCCCACGCAGTTATCAGGTCCATTGATACCAGCAAGGCTGAAGCCCTCCCCGGTGTTCGGGCCGTGGTAACTTCCGCTGACATCGAAAAGCCCTCCGGCCGGGCATCGGAGCTTGCCGAAGGCGCAATGGTCAATTACAAGTTCCTCAGCAACAACGTGCTGGCCGACGGCAAAGCCCTCTACAAGGGCCACGCCATTGCCGCCGTGGCCGCCGCCAACCCGCACGTGGCGGAAGAGGCATTGAAGCTGATTGAGGTGGACTTTGAAGTCCTGACCCCGGTGATGGACGCCAAGGAAGCGATGAAAGAAGACGCTCCCCTGGTCCACGAGCGGCTGGCCGGGCTGACAACCTCCAGCATTCGCGCGGGCGGTGTTCTGGACGACGACGACACCACCAAGGGCACGAACATCGCCAACCATTTTGAATTCAAGCTGGGCGACCCTGATGAAGGGTTCAACCAGGCCGACGTGGTCGTGGAGAAGGAAGTTGCCACCGTGGCCGTCCACCAGGGATACATCGAACCCCACAGCGGCACAGCCCAGTGGCACGAGGACGGCAGTCTGACTGTGTGGTCCAGCAGCCAGGGCCAGTTCACCGTGCGGGAGTATACCGCCAGGCTTTGCGGCGTTCCTGTATCCAAGGTCAGGGCCATCCCCATGGAAATTGGCGGCGGGTTCGGCGCCAAGCTGACCATGTATATGGAACCCGTGGCCGCTCTCCTGGCCCGCAAGGCCGGCGCGCCGGTCAAGATGTCCATGAATCGAACCGAGGTCTTTGAGGCCAGCGGCCCCACCTCCGGCACCTACATTTCGGTCAAGCTGGGCGCCACCAGTGAAGGCAAGCTCACCGCTGCCTCTGCCACCCTCATCTTTGAGGCTGGCGCCTTCCCCGGCTCCCCGGTTGCCGGCGGGGCCCAGTGCATGATGTCTGCCTACGACATCCCCAACGCCTTTATTGAAGGCTACGACATAGTGGTGAACCGGCCCAAGACATCCGCCTATCGCGCACCCGGTTCTCCCGCCGCGGCCTTCGCCATGGAAACGGCCATTGATGAACTGTGCGAAAAGATCGGGATGGACCCCATCGACTTCCGCCTGCTGAACAGCTCCAAGGAGGGCGTCCGCCGCGTTACCGGCCCCCTGATGCCCAGGGTAGGCTTCATTGAAACCCTGGAAGCGGCCAAGGCCCATCCCCATTACTCCCAGCCTTTGGAAGGACCGTACCGGGGCCGGGGAGTGGCCAGTGGATTCTGGGGCAACAATACCGGTCCCTCCAGCGCGGTGGCCCTGGTCCAGCCCGATGGCAAGATCAGCCTTACCGAGGGCTCGCCCGATATCGGTGGCACCCGCGCCTCCGTGTCCCAGCAGATGGCCGAAGTGCTGGGAATTCCGGTAGAAGACATAAACTCCCACATTGGCGACACCGACTCCATCGGCTTTACCTCCAACACCGGCGGCAGCGGCGTTACCTTCAAGACGGGCTTTGCCTGCTACACCGCCGCCCAGGACATCAAGCGGCAGATGATGGAGCGCGCTGCCAAGCTGTGGGAAGTAACCGTTGATGACGTGGAATATGTCGACGGCGTCCTGCAGCACAAGTCCGACCCCGAGTTGAAGCTGACATTCCAGCAGATGGCGGCTCGCCAGAACGGCACCGGCGGCCCGATCGTCGGCAGCGCGGGCGTAAACCCCGGCGGCGCCGGTCCGGCCATCGGCACCCATATCGTTGACCTGGAAGTGGACCCCGACACCGGCAAGGTCACCATCCTCCGGTATACTGCCCTCCAGGATGCCGGCAAGGCCATTCACCCCAGCTACGTTGAGGGACAGATTAAGGGCGGCGTGGCCCAGGGAATTGGCTGGGCGCTGAATGAAGAGTACTTCATCAACGACCAGGGACACATGGTCAACTCCAGCTATCTGGACTACCGCATGCCCACGTCTCTGGACTTGCCGATGATTGACACGGTGATTGTAGAGGTCGCCAACCCCAACCATCCCTACGGGGTGCGCGGCGTGGGCGAGGTGTGCATCGTACCTCCCATGGCGGCTATATCCAACGCGCTTTACCAGGCCATCGGCGTGCGGATGAACAGCCTGCCGATGAACCCCGGCAGCGTACTCGAAGCGCTGTGGGGCAAGGAAAACGGCGCCAGCTAGACCGTTGCAGCGAGTGACCAGCTATGCCTGAAGTATGGATACCCACCACCATGCAGAGCCTGACCGGCGGCCAAAACCGTGTTCAGGTAGAAGGGCGAACCGTTCGCCAGGTCATCAATAACCTGGAGGACCAGTTCCCCGGGGTCAAGGCCGTCCTCTACGACGAGGAAGAGGACGACCTTCAGGTGGGGATTGCC
>JAJEDS010000119.1 GCA_022821365.1 Dehalococcoidia bacterium
GGGCATCATTGATACCTACACCACCGGACGCGGCCGCATCGTGATGGAGGCCAAGGCCGAAATCGAAGAGATTCGCCGAGGACGGGATGGCATAGTCATTACTGAACTGCCCTACCAGGTCAATAAGGCAAACTTGGTGGAAAAGATTGCTCAACTGGTCCGGGACAAGCGAGTTGAGGGAATTTCCGATATCAGGGACGAGTCTGACCGGCGAGGTATGCGGATAGTTATCGAACTTCGCCGCGATGCCCAGGCAAATATTGTCCTGAATAACCTTTACCGCCACACCGCCATGCGCAGCTCATTCAACGCCATCATGCTGGCCCTGGTCGCCGGTCAGCCGCAGGTGCTGCCTCTCAAGCGGGCCCTGACCCTGTTTGTGGAACACCGCCAGGAAGTAATCCGCCGCCGTTCCGAGTTCCTCCTCCAGCGGGCCAGGGACCGGGACCACATCCTTCAGGGCCTGTTGCTGGCCCTCGATGTGATGGACCAGGTCATTTTGATTATCCGCACTTCCGACGATGCCGAATCTGCCCGAACCAACCTGATGGACGAATTCGCCCTCAGCCAGGTCCAGGCCCAGGCTATCCTGGACATGCAATTACGCCGCCTGGCCGCCCTGGAACGGCAACGGCTGCTGAACGAGCACGAAGAACTGCAGAAGACCATCGGCAACCTGGAAGCGCTGCTGGCCGACCCCGGCAAGATACTTAACGAAATCAAGAAGGAAACCCGCAAGCTCAAGAAGGACTTCGGCGACGCCCGCCGCACTCGCATTGAACACGAAGAGGTGGGCGAGCAGTCGGCCGAGCAGTTCATTCCCCACCAGGACGTGATGATTACCCTCAGCCAGCGGGGCTACATCAAGCGGATCCCCTGCGACACCTACCGTACCCAGAACCGGGGCGGCAAGGGCGTCCGTGGCATGACCACCCGGGACGACGACGCATTGATGGACCTGGTGGTGGTGGATACCCACGACACCCTGCTGTTCTTTACCAACCGGGGCCGCGTATATCCGCTCAAGGCATACCAGATACAAGGCGACACCTCACGCACCAGCCGGGGAACCCTGCTGGTCAACCTGATTCCCATTGCCCGCAATGAACAGGTCCAGGCCATGCTGCCGGTGAAGAACGCCAGGGATAGCGCCATGTTGCTGCTGGCCACTCGCATGGGCGAAATCAAAGCCCTGAAAGAAGGCGAGTTGACCAACATCCGTCCTTCCGGCCTGATTGTGATGGACATGGAGGATGGGGACGAGTTGGTTGGCGTGGCCCAGGTCGGTGACGCCGACGAAGTGGTCCTGGTGTCGGAAAAGGGCCAGGCTCTAATATTTCAGTTCCGCAACTGCGAGGACGAGCGAAAGAACATGACACCCCGCTCGCGGTCTGCCGGCGGCGTGAAGGGCATCCGCCTTCTGGCCGATGACAAGGTTGTCGGCATGGCGCCGGTTACTGCCGACGGCCACCTCCTGGTAGTGAGCCAGGGCGGCTACGGCAAGTCCACTCCGCTGAAGAACTACCCTCGCCACGGTCGGAGTGGCCAGGGAGTCCGGACCTTCAAGGTAACCGACAAGACCGGACCGGTGGCCGCCTCCCGGGTGGTTACCGAAGATGAAGGACAGGAGGTGTTCATTATCTCGGCCAAGGCCCAGGTAGTGCGTATCAACCTGGAAGACGTGCGCGTAACCAACAGCCGCTACACCCAGGGCGTGATTGTGTGGCGCGACCGGGAAGCAGACGATTACGTGGCCTCAGTTGCCTGCTTCACCGAGAACGATTACTCACCGGGCGGGAGCAACTCCGAATCCGCAGACACATCCCAGCAGACAGCCAGCGCCGAACCGACCACCTCGGATGATTCCTGGGACGAATCCGCAGAAGAAAGCGGCTCCGTTGGCGAAGGATACGAGGAATCCCACGTTAATGAAGATGGCTCTAATGACGAATAGCTGTTAAAGCGGGTGCTCCACAAGCGGCCATCAGCGCAATGTATGATGGTTTTATGAAGATATTTGGGGAGTTGGCAGAGTAATTCCTGCCAGCTCCCTTGATTTCTTGGTATTTATTTCATATAATCTCGCACGTTGCATTTTTCAATCCATGTAAATGCCACCTGGGCAATCTTTCCACTAATGGAAAAAACAATACCGGAGGAAACGAAGTGAAGTTGGTATTCATTCACGGAGCAGGAAGTTCTAGCCTGGCCTTCTATTACCAGCTTCAGCACTTTCGCAACTCCAAGGCACTGGACTTACCAGGGCACCCCAACGGCCGCCCCTGTCCAACCATTGAACAGTACCTGGAATGGGTCCGAGGCTTCACCACCGCTCGTCGCTACAAGAATATGGTTATCTGCGGCCACTCTATGGGCGGAGCCATCAGCATGCTATATGCCTTGAGGTATCCTGAAGAGGTACGGGGGATAATCCTGCTGGGGACAGGCGCCCGCCTGCGGGTCCATCCGGATTTCATGCAGTTGGGCCGGGATTCAGTCGACGACGACTCCGCCTGGCTGGAAAATCAAATGGCCTATTACCCTGGCGTAGCCAAGGATATGGTGCAGTCCCTCAAGCGTCGTTCCAAGGAAATTGGCCCTTCGGTAGAGTTAAACGACCTGATGGCCTGCGACCAGTTCGACGTAATGAACGAAATCCAGAATATCAACCTCCCAACCCTGGTTGTCTGCGGAGACCAGGACACAATGACGCCGGTTAAATATGCCGACTATCTTTCCGAAAACATTCCAGGGGCGAAGAAGGTAATAGTGCCTGGCGCATCACACTTCGTACAGCTTCAGAAGTACAAGCAGGTGAATGCCAGCATTGAGGAATTTGTAGCGTCTCTGAAAAATTGAGCCAGTGCCGTGACAAAGCGCCAAGAAATTGCAGGGCCGGGAGCGATATATTCGCACTCCCGGCCTTTTTGTTTTGCGGCCCTTATTCCAACCTGTCGTTGGGATGGTACCACCGGCTCTTGTAGAACATCAGAGGATTTCCGGCCTCGTTGCGGATAACTTCCTTCACCTCCCCCATATACACGGTGTGGTCGCCGTACACGTGGGAGCCTACCACTTCGCAACCGAAGAAAACCATGGAATTGTCAAGCATGGGGATCTGGTCCTGGGCTATGGTGTAATGGTAATCGGTGCCCTCCTGGCGGTCCTCGGGGCGCTTTGCAAAATATACGCCCAACTCCTCCTGTTCCTCACCCAGAATGTTCACCCCGAATCGACCCGTATTCTCAACGTAACCGTAGGTATGCGTTCCATGGGCCACGCAGATTAAGACCGTCGGAGGATCCAGGCACACCGAAGTAAAGGAATTCGCGGTCATGGAATGGGGGACTCCATGCTCATCCAGGGATGTGACCACGGTTACGCCGGTTGCAAAAAGTGACATTGCCGATCGGAAATCATCTCTGCTAGTCAAGATACCTTCCTTCCCTTACCGAGTTTGCCCAATTATAACCAATGGCCGAATAACTCGCTACAGGAAAGCATCCCCTTTTCCACATGCGCTTCATTTGGCAGGTAATGATGGACGCAAAGAAGGGCAACAAAACCACTGGTCAGGCCTTTGAAGATGGCCACGGCACAAAGCAATCCCCTATGCCTTCGGCTGCAACTCCTTCCGCCCTTTCCGGATCCAGTTTCAGCACTGTGCCTTCCGGTATCAGGCAATCAAACAGGTCCGGATGGGTCAACTGGGCCAGTATTTCCAGTCCCTGGACAATGCGGGGCCCCGGCACACTGAAGTATACGTGGTCGATGAGGTAGACTTCTCCAGATTTGACTGCAGGAAGCGATTGCCAGCCTTCCTGGGCCGCCAGCCACGGGATCTCAGACTTGTGCCGTTGAAGGCCGGATGAGCAAAGATCGACAAAGAGCTTTTCCGGGGCGTAGCTGACAACATCCTCCCAGGCCAGGCGGGCGGCGGCGCAGCCCGGGGCAAAAGCATCTATGAAACCTCCGGCCCGCACCAGCAGGTCAGGTATCCAGTGCCCGCCAATCACCACGGGGTTAATTCCCTCCAAGGAAAAAACCCGCGGTTTTGCCGCCACAGATGCCAGCACCCTTTCAATCGCCTGAATCCTGGTCTCCATTTCCGATACAAGGGAGGTTGCCCTGTCAGGTACGCCGCAGGTCTCCCCAACCTGATTGATAGAGTCGAGAATGCCCTGCAGCGTCCTGGGGTTCAGAATCACCACTTCAGGGGGCATGGGCATCTGGTCCACGGTTCGGCCCACTGTCTGGGCGTCAACCTCGCAGAAATAGCACAGGTCCTGAGTCAGCACCACGTCCGGCGAGTTGTTGGCAATCCAGTCTCCATCCAGCTCATAAGGACTCTCCCCCGCCTCCAGGATTCGGCGCATCATGGCCTCCACCTGCTGGCTGGTCATGGAATCCACATCAATGCGGCTCCGGCAAACCACGGGCTTTTCCCTAACTTCGGGGGGATAGTCGCACAAATCGGTAACCCCCACTATCCGGTCGGCGAGGCCCAGCGCATAAAGAATCTCGGTACCGCTGGGTAACAGGGAACAGATCTTCATAACCTTCAACTCGCTTTAACTTGCGGCGGAACAAATCCGCGATATTGGCTTGACAGACTCGTGGAATACGCCGCAAATCATAATGTACAATATATGCAGCCAGGTTTTGCAGTCCCTATTGACCGACCAGCCCTCGTTGGCATCGCTGGTCGCCTGTCCAAGCCATCTGCCTCGGATTCTACCAAATGGCCCAGCCGCAGCCAAAACCCGACATGAACTGGAACACCCTGTCCTTTTTGCGGCTGGGGGCTTTCAGCTTCGGCCTTACCGGGTTCTTCCTGACAATGGAAACCATCGTCCTGCCCACTCTGGTGCTGGACGTGGCTCCGGAGGGGGCCAAGAATACGCTGCTGGGAATCCTGGGCTTTAGCGGATTGGTCGCGGCTGCCCTCGTACAACCAATTGTCGGTTCCTACAGCGACCGTACCCGGTCTCCGTTGGGCCGCCGAGCGCCATACATGCTGTGGGGGGTGATTTTCGTCTGCCTGGGCCTGACGGGACTTTCCTTCACCCTGACCCTTATCTCGTTAATGATTATCTGGATATTTATCCAGGCAAATGCGGGGATCAGCGCCGCCCCCTACCTGGCCCTCATCGGCGACCTGGTACCCAGCAGCAGAATCGGCGTGGCATCTTCCCTGAAGATTCTGGCTGATGCCGGCGGCGGCGTGGTGATGGTGGCAGTTTGCGGCAGCCTTATCAGCTTCTACCGTGGACCCGAATCCATCGAATGGCTCCGCATAACTTTCGGGGTCTTGGGCGCGACCCTTATAGTCACTGTGCTAATCAGCGCTTCAATAGCCTTCACCAGGGAACGGGCCACCCACGCTCTGCACCGTAGCGCCACAACCTTGCGACATCCAACCCGTGGACTGCACCCGCACCTGGTGTGGTTCCTGCTGTCCAGGTTCTTGCTGATTACCGCGACCTTTGTATTTCCCACATACGGACTGTACTTTCTTCGCGATGTGGTGATGGTGACCAACCCGGCCCAAACCCTGGGAACTGCGGTCATTGCCATCGGTGGCGCCCTGGCCCTCAGTGTCTATCCCGCCGGATGGCTTTCAGACAAGATCGGTCGAAAGCCCGTCATAATCGCAGGAGCCATTGGGGCCGCCGCCGGGTCTGTCCTGATTTTCTGGGCCAATGACACTATCCAGGTAGTAGCCATTTCCAGCGTTATCGGCCTCTGCATCGGGCCGGTGTTGAGCGCCAGCTGGGCGCTGGCCAACGAAATGGCGGTGCCGGGAAGGGAAGGCCAGCACATAGCCATCGTCAACCTGGCCACCATCGGGGGCGCCGCCTTCTCCAAGCTGCTGGGGCCCCTGGTTGACGTCTCCAACCGGTTTGTCTCCACCGGCGCAGGTTACGCCGGTCTGTTGGTCATTTGCGCCTTCCTGTTCGTGCTGGGCAGCCTTCTGCTGCTGCCTCTGAACCAGGACCACGAAGACCTGGTAGCTGCCAGGGAACACTCATTTGAAGAGGCCGACTGACAAACCTTACGCCTACGCTGCTCTCAGCTGGCTGCGGACACCCTGCCAAGGAAGTTGGATGAACCCTGTACTATCCAGCCATTGAAGGAGGTCATCAAGAATTTCACGCCCTTGCCGATAAACGCCTCCACGTTGGAGTCGTTCACCAGGGTGCCTGCAGTTCTACCTGAGCCCACAATCCTGGCAATGGCCTCGTCAATGGCCGCCTGTACTTCGGGATGACCAGGGTTGCCCAGGTGTCCCATGGTCTGCGCCAGGTCAGAAGGGGCGACGAAGAAAACGTCAATGTCGTCCACCCGTAAAATTTCGTCCAGGTTCTGGAGAGCCTCTACCTCTTCCAGCAGTACAATCACCATGCTCTGGTCGTTGGCGCCCTGGAAATAATCGCCCACGCCGTAAGACTGCCTGCCCCCAAACATCCCCCGGTATCCGAGGGGAGCATATTTAGCGGATTTGGCCGCCTTCTCCGCTTCCTCCCGATTGTTGATGTGGGGAGTAACTATTCCCATGGAACCACGATCAAGGGTGCGGGTGATCAACCAGGGCTCGTTGGCGTTTACCCGTGTGATTGGGGTAACTCCCCACAGGTCGCAAGCCCTGGTCATGTCGCCCAGTTGCTCCCAGGTTACACCGCCGTGTTCGCATTCCAGCCAGATTCCGTCAAAGCCCAGCGGCCCCAAAAAATCCACCATCTCACTGCTCAAAACCCCGGAAATGGTGACGGTAACCTGTCCGCTGGCCAGCTTTTCCTTGAGATTATTCCTTCTGATGTCCGGCATAATTATCCCCTGTCGCCTTTAATCCAATCATCCCTGGTCTTACGCGCTGCCCTGCTTTTACTCATAACCCCTTGGAGTGACCATTTTTCCGTTAAGTACGTAGCTGGTCGAATTGCCGATCAATACCGTGGTGAACATGTCGACCTCGCCAGCCCTGGCCTCCAGGCTTGCCAGATCGGTCAGAACCACCCGCTGTTCATCCCGGTAAGCCTCTCTGACCAGGCCCACCGGAGTGTTGCCTGCTCGATGCTCCAGCAGAATTCGCCGGGCTTCCAGCAACTGCCAGTCGCGACGGCGGCTACGGGGATTGTACAGGGCCACCACGAAGTCCCCTCGTGCGGCCGCTTCCAGGCGTTGCTCTATCCTCTCCCACGGGGTCAATAGATTGCTCAGGCTTATCGCGCAAAAGTCCTGCATCAGCGGCGAACCCAGCAGGGACGCGGCAGACTGCAGGGCGGACACGCCGGGAATGGTGATCACGTTGGGCGTTTCGCCATTCCAGTCCCTGTCGGTAAGAACGCGAAAAACCGGACCCGCCATGCCGTACACCCCGGCATCCCCGGAAGAGACGACGGCGACGGAAGACCCGCCATAGGCCAAATCCACCGCGCGGGCGGCCCGCTCCAGTTCCTGGCCCAGCTCCATCGAGACTAATTCCTTACCGGCCGTCAGGTAGGTAATCTGATCCATGTAACCGCGAAAGCCCACCACCACGTCGGCATCTTCCAGGGCGGCCACCGCACCCGGGGCAAGGAGGTCAGAGGATCCAGGACCCAGTCCCACGAGGTATAGAGTTCCTGCTTCGCTTTTTTCTTCGCGCGGCATATATCAGAATGTCCCCATAATATTGGCTCTGTGGCGCATCTAATCGAAGGTTATCCGGGCCACAGCAATGGTTGCCCGATCCGTCTTTTCGCGGCTAACCAGCAGGTGGTCTGCGCCCGAAGCCAGCAGCGCGGCCGGCTCGGAAACGCCCCATACCCCCAGCAGGCGGCGGGCAGCTTGAGACCTGGTAAGCGTTTCGGCGGACCCAATTCCCGATGCCGTCGCCCCGGCCTGTGGCCTGTCGCCGCCATTATCCTCGAATACCGAGTTCAGTTCCTCCACGTTATAGCAGACCAGGGGAACTCCGTACTTCCCTGCCAATTCAAGCATCCCGGGCTCATCCCCCTTGATGGCGGCGGTGGCGATGCACTTTATGCTCGTGGGGCAAAGGTTGTGACTCACAAAAGTGCCTTTCAGCAGTCCCTCCAAATGTTCCAGGGATACCCCGCGACGGCACCCCATGCCCACCACCAGGCTGCGCGGTCGATAGACCACCTTGGGCAGTTTAGCGCCCGGGGCTGTGGACATTGTTCCAAGGGGGGCCGCACGGTCACTGATTATTAACGCTGCCGCGGAGTCGGCATCCACCAAGTCCTGTTGCGACTCGCAGAATTTCAGGCCAGCCGGCAGTGGAACAAGATCGGCTATCCAGTCCCGTTCTCCTGTCTCCTGCAGTACTGCCACAGGTTCACCGTTGACCACCGCCGCGCTGACCCGGGTTACAGTAATGGAGTCCGCTTCCAATTGCCAGCCATATTCCCGCCCCAGCAAGTCCACGGCAAGTGTATTCTTTACGTGAGAGGCGGAAGTTATCACGGGAGTCGCGCCAATGGCAATGGCAACCTCCTGGGCCAGCGCGTCCGCGCCCCCCAGGTGCCCGGACAAGAGGCTGACGGCAAACCGTCCCGCGTCGTCGACGCAAACAACCGCAGGGTCAGAATACTTGTGTCCCAGCAGGGGAGCGACCAGGCGCACTGCCGCGCCCACGGGCATAACCAGAATCAATCGCCGGTACTCTCTGAAGAGCCGGCCGATTACCGGTCTGAGGGGTAAGGGGAAAGTCTCGACAGGACAACCGGCTTGGTCCGAAAACAGCTCCCCATACCTGTCCACCATGTGGTAGGCCAGATCTGCGGAGAAGGCCAACGAGAGCCGGCAGGCAACGTCAACCCCGCCCCTGGAAATGACCACCACACCCGTTTCCGGCGGCGAAGCATCATTGGTTGCCATGTCTTCGTGCTGCCGACCTTCGTCTATCCCGGCCAAAGCATCTCTCCGACCGCGCGAACCAGCGCTGCCGCCCGCCAGGGACATGGGAACGGCCTAGTCGGCTGCGGTTCCGGCCCGGTCCCTTGAGCGCCGGAACAGGTGAGTGTAGTTGCCCGAGTACAGGTGGGAGGTGGCGAATTCTTCGTCGGTTACCAGTTCCGGATCGCGCAGGTCGGGATCCACCGCCTTGCCGACGAAAATAAGGGCCTGGCGGGTAATTTTCGCGTCCCGCACCTTGCCGGCAATGTCTTCGAGGGTACCTCGGATATACTGTTCATCCTCCCAGCCCACCCGGTACGCAATGGCCACGGGGGTATCCTTGGCATAGCCGGCAGCTTCCAGGTCGCGTACTATGCGAGGCATCCGGGTAATTCCCAGGAAAATGATCAGGCTGCACCCGTGGGCCGCCAGGTCCCTCAGTTGCTCCTTGGGCGGCATGGCAATCCGGCCCTGCGCCCGGGTCATAATTATGGTCTGGGTAACGTCGGGCACGGTAAGTTCGGCCTTCAGCTTGGCGGCGGCGGCAAAGGCGGCACTCACCCCCGGAATAATTTCGTACTCGACACCCGCCCTTTCCAGCACCCGCATCTGTTCCAGCATAGCGCCGTACACCGACGGGTCTCCACTCTGGATTCGAGCCACCATCTTTCCTTCATCGGCGGCTTCCAGCGTAACCCGCATGATTTCGTCCAAATCCATGTCCTTGCTGCCGTAGACCTGGGCGCCCTCCCGGGCAAACTCCACGATGGAAGGGTGGACCAGGGAGTCAGCGTAAATGACCACATCCGCCGTCTCTATCAGGCGCTTTGCCTTTAGCGTTAGCAGTTCCGGGTCGCCCGGTCCGCCTCCGATAAAATAGACCTTTCCGGTTGCCATGGTGTCA
>JAJEDS010000085.1 GCA_022821365.1 Dehalococcoidia bacterium
AACCGGCCCCGTGTTGCACATGGTCAACGTGGAAATGTGTATGCGGGACACCGCAACAGGACAGACTTGGTACTACGATGAGGAAGTAATCAACAATATTCTGGAAAGTTACGAACCAAAAGAATCTCCAGAATGACGCCAAGCAAAGCCCCGACATTGAGAAGCCCCGGCCAATTGGCCGGGGCTTCTCATCTGGTACGATTGAATGGTGAGGTAGGGTTTTGGTTACTTTCGTATATAATTCCCTTTCGAAAACATCGTTTCTCCTTCGTGTTCCTTCGTCCTAGTAGGTCCCCGGCCGATAGGGGTTGCTTGTGCCGCTCTTGTATCTGCGTAGCCGGTCCGCCAAGACCATCCCGCAGAAGGCTATGAACGTTAGAACCATTGGGACCTGTATTGCCAGAGAAATTTCGTGACCCATGGCCTGGTACTGCATCAGGACCAGCATGGCGACCAGCCACACCACCGCGACCCGAAGGTCCCAATAGCGGGTCCGAACCAGGCGGTCTATGATTTCCAGGCCCACTAGGGCCAGGGTAAACAGGAACGACAGAAGAACAGTCTCCATGGGTGCGACCTCGCTTTGACGAAACCCGCACACGCGAAGTCCCGCCGTTCAGAATGAAGCGACGGGACAGCTTGACTGGAGCAAATTCAACCGGGCATAATCCGGGTTGCACAGTCTTTGGGTGAGTGGCGTCCCGCCGCCACTGTGCGTCCACGACCCCGGTGGTGTCACACCGGGGTTTTTTCGTGGGCTTGGAAGATAGTACCGGGGATTTGTGGGCAAATGCAACCCCGGTTTGTCCCCCGTCCGCCCCCCGCTTTTTGGCTGGTTTGACCGCGCTACGTTCCATTCGGTTTCAGGGTATTGACCTTCCGCTTCCAACAAGTCTATAGTTCCCCCTGCGAAAGAGAGTACAGTTCATAGTTCCCTCATATTGTAACCCCACGGACGACCGTAACCGGGATGGGCATACATGCCCCCTCGTGAGGTCGCCGTGGGAGCTGTGGTCTCTTTCGCAGGACGCCATATCCCGTACTTGCGAGGGGGAACCATCATGGCCACTAACCTCTATCACCACGTTCATCTGCAACTTCGCCAAAACAAGAGCGACAAGGCTATCCTCTCTGGCCTCATTGACCAAGGATACACCGTAGAATATTCCGAGCGACTGCTGGCGCAAGCAAAAGCTGACTTACCCTTCTATTTGGAAGAGGAAAAGCGACTTGAGCAAGAGCATCGCGAGTCAGTAAAGGAAGAATGGCGGGCCACCCGCAATGAGGAACATTCCAATTGGCGAAAAACTGTCGCGGCAGGCGTGGGCCTGTGCGCCCTGGGGTTGCTCTATGCCGGCGGAGTTTATGTTGCCTTGGAATTGCTGAATTGGGACCCTTCGGAAAGCAGGAAGGGTCTCTTTGTTGTTCTTGGGGCGCCCCTACTCGGACTCTTGGGGATACTCACCATCCTGAAAGGCGTATATCACCGAATCCGGTGGTGGTGACGAGTAATCCCAACTCCCGTCTTTGGGAGTTGCCGGGGCCTTGCCCCCAAACCCGCCCCGGGCGATTTGGGGCCACTTGGCCTGTGCGTAAAAGGTGGGGGCCAGCAACGGCCCCCATCTCTCTGTCCCCATTTCTTCCCTATCGTTAAGTGCAGTTTATAGGTCAGCCAGTCTCAATGTGTTGAAACAGGTTTTGCACTTGCCTTTAACCCCTGCTTGACATTTGTATAGCACAATCCCAATATACATATCATCTCTTCAATGAGTATCGATACGATGATACAGGTTTTTTACTCGGCTCTCCTTGAAACCCAAGTTGCCCATCTGCTACCAGATATAGTAGGATAAATCCAATCGACTCATTTCTAAGGAGCAAGAATATGAGTGCGAAGCATACGGCGTTGGAAGTGGCAGACGAAATTATCCGTCTCTCACTTCGGGACGAGATTCCGGTGACGCCAATGCAAATACAGAAGCTGACATATTTCTCTCACGCCTGGATGTTAGGGTTGGGTTACGCCCCGCTATTTCAGGACGCCGTAGAGTCTTGGCAATTTGGGCCGGTGATTCGGTCGGTGTATCACTCGCTCAAGCATTTTGGTAGCGCCCCAGTCCGAAGACGTCTCCGAAGGGAGGACACTGTCTTCGACGAAACCGAAAGGCGGGTGATCGAAAGCGTTTGGAGCCAGTACGGTCACATCGACGGTGTGACACTTTCCGGCATGACTCACGCCGAAGGCTCCCCTTGGCAGCAGGTTTACACTAAGGATAAAAGGTCACAGATTATCCACAACCATTTGATTCGGGACTACTACGCCGCAATTTTTGAGCGGTACCGCGCCCACGCCAAGGCGTGAGGTTGGGAAATGAGCTTAAAGCCCGTCTACGAAATTCCCGAACCGGAAGAGGAAGCGGCGATTTTTGGTGTGCCTGGACCTGACTGGCTGACCAACTCCCCTGATACTTCTATTGCTGTAAATGAAGCAGGTTTTATGGAGGCAACAGGCTACGACGAGCATCAAGAAATGGCCGACGAAATGGCATCCAATTATGTGGAGGAATTGTTCAGTGGCCTTTCTTTAACTGGGGAACAGCGAGCGGCAGTGGAAGCGTTTATCGAAGATTTGCTGAGAGGAAAAGGCTAACCTGCCCTTGCTTGGGGTTATATTGAAGGCCAGGGCTTGGGTGCCCTGGCCTAATGTTGTCGGTTCACGTTTGTAGTCACTGGGTAGGAGTTATGACCCTCCCTAACAGGAGGGCGAGCATTGGTATGTTCTTCCATCATGTTCCTGTGCCAGCGTATCACTTACAGCAGAGACGCGGAGATTCGCAGAAGTATTCTGCCCATCCCAGCGCTCTCCACGTCTGTGCGGTTGATGGAACCCTGGCGTGAGATTGCCATTAGAGAGTCTTCAGTCCGGGAAAGATCACTTCCTGAAACGCGGTAACCTCGGCCCGGGGCATGTCGTAGCCGCCTTCCTGGGTGTGGGTAGGAAAGATGAAGACGTGCTCGATGCCCGACTCGGCTTCTGCCCGCTTCAGCCGGGCCAGGCACTCCGCCGGCGTGCCGAACAGGCCAAAGGCGTCGCAAATCTCCGCGGCCTGGTCATCGCTGATGCTCTCGGGGACAAAGTCACCGGCCAGGTCGATGCCGGCCTCCCGCAGCCAGAAGAGGTTGGAGTCGCTGGGGTACTTGAGGTAGGGCTGGTCGAGACGGAACCACTGCTGGGGGAAGCGTCGGGCGGCCGGGCCGTCTTCGGATACGGTTGTGGGGGTGATGAAAATGGTCTGGAAGCCGTCCAGGCTGCGGCCCGCCCGGGCCGCGCCCGTCCCCAGCCGACGCCGGGCAGCCGCCACCGCCCGGGGATGCAGGCCCACCAGCAGCAGGGCGCCGTCGGCAACCTCTCCGGCCAACTCCACCATGCGCGGCCCGGCGGCGGTCATGAACACGGGGGTGGGTGGATCGGTCACGTTGCGCAGGCGGGTCTCCACCCCGTTGAACTCCACCGTCTCGCCTCGCAGCAGGCGGCGGATGGTCAGGACGGCCTGCCGCATGGTGGCCACGGTGGCCCGGGGTCGGCCGATGTTACCCACCGCCAAGTAGCCAGGCGCAACGGTAAGGCGTGCCCTCTCCGGCGCAATCTCCTCCAGGGAATGGGCCAGCGATGCCAGCACCATGGGGTGGCGGGTTACCGGGTTACTGGTAGCGGGATACAGGGTGAGGAGGGAAGTCCGCTCCGCCGCCAGCGCCAGAGTGAGAAAAACGTCGCGCCCGCTGTGCTGGTGGTCGTGTACCCCTACGCCGGAAAAGCCGGCGGCTTCGCATTCGGCGATAAAGTCGGCGGTTTCCCGCACGGGCAGGCCCACGGGCACCCTGATGTCTACCTTCATTGAATAAACCTACCCTTCAGACCACAGGTGAGCGAACTGATGGGCCACCACCTGCCCATAGGCCATGTCTCCGGACAGCAGGCCCGTACTCCGTGCAAAGGCGTTCAGGCCGGCAACCGCTTCGGGTGAGATTGTAGCTGAATAGAAGGGAGTGTCCCTCCTGATCAGGTCCTCAATCAAAGCCGCCTCATCGGGCGGAAACAACCTTTGCCCTACCTTTGCCGCAAGGGAAGGGTCGGCGCTCAGAGCGCGCAGCGTTGCCGTCACGGCCCGTAACGCCCCCTCGGCGGCTGCCGGAGAACCCTCCACCAACCTTTCGGAAGCAACCAGCGCCGGGAAGGTGTAGTCCCTGGCCGCCGGTGGGCCGATGCCCTGCCTAGGATCCAGCACAATGCTGCCAACGCCGCTGCGCACCGCCACCTCGGCGCCCATGGCATTGGCCCAGAAGCCGTCAATCACACCTTCTTCCAGGGACCGGGCGGCGTGAACGCCGAAGGACACTCCCGGTTCGGAACTGCCCGGCACCGGCGCCAGGTCCACCCCGTCCCGCATTGGGTCAATGCCCGAATCGGCCAGCAAGCAGCGCAGGGCGGCGTCGGGGCCCGGCGCCGCGCCGATGCGCAGTCCCTTCACCGCCGCCGCGTCGCCCGGCCGCGCGCCCAGGCCGGAACGCAGCACCAGCAGCCAGTAGGTATGCTGGGACAGGGCGGCCAGCAGGCGGGCGCCCTGCCATTCGGGGAAGGCCAGCAGGGCGGCATGGGCAGGGCCGGCCACGAAGTCCACCGCGCCATCCCGCAGCGCCTGCATGGCCCTGCCCGCCGGGGAGACCAGTTCCAGGTCCACGTCCAACCCCTGTTCCCGGAAGAACCCCAGTTCCACGGCGGCCAGCGCGGGAAAGTAGGAGTTGGAAACCAGGTCAGGTACCGCCAGGCGCATGCAAGTCCTCTCCTGTCCACCGCTGGATTGCGGTAAAGGTTTAGGACAAGTTTACCACCCGCCCGGGTATTCCTTTTGTCCACGAAGGGGCACGAAGGAGGGATTTTGTTGATTGTCGTTCCATTTTGGCCCGTTTCGGGGGGATCGGTCACCCCCATCCCAGCCTTCCTACGTCAAGGGGTTAGGGCCATTGTCCTGACTTTGCAATCGTCCTGGTCAGTAGAGAAAGTCCCATTCGGAGTGATGAGGCAGGCAGGATATGCTTGTGATCTTCACGTTTCGCGTTCACCGGTTGGTTGACCTTATCCAGCGCCAAAACCCACAATGGATGTGCTATATCGCAATGGGAGGGTGCGGACATGACTGAATGGCTGGGAATAGGTCACCTCTTTCAGCTTTCCCCGACGGAAGCCATAGCCGGGTTTTTCACCCCGCTGGCCATCTTCGCCGCTTTTTTCGTGGTGCAGTTCGTATTGCCGGGAAGGCGCGTCACGGGCTACGTAATAAACCCGGAGACGGGGGAACCCCGCAACTACAAGCTGAACGGCGTCCTTGTATTTGCACTTGCCATTGCGGTGTGGGCCTTCGAGGTTGGGGGACTGCCCCGGGACTGGTTCTATCGTTCCACGATGTATGCGGTGGCCGGGGGCACCGTCTTCTGCGCCGTCTTTTCCCTATGGGCGGTGTTCAGCCGGCCGAAGGGCCGTATAGAGAACTCCTTCGTAGCCTTCTGGGAAGGACGGTCCCTGGAACTGCCCTTCTTCAACGGGCGATTCGACCTGAAGATGTACCTTTATGTCGTTGGCGGGACCATGCTGTCCCTCAACGCCCTGTCGGGCGCGGCGTGGCATTACGACCGGTTCGGCCCGGACTTCAACCCCGGCGTTTTCCTGTACGCCGGTTTCCTGACCTTTTACGTGCTGGACTACTTTGTCTTTGAGCGAGTCCAGCTTTACACCTACGACCTGATTCACGAACACCTGGGATTCAAGCTGATCTGGGGCGGGCTGGTGGTGTACGGGTGGCTGTACATCCTGCCGTTGTGGGCGCTGGCCGCGCTCCCCAATCCCGGCTTCTCAGCGGTCTGGACATACGTCTGGCTGATCGGGACGGGGGCGCTCTTCCTGCTGGGCTGGGGCATTTCCCGGGGGGCCAACATGCAGAAGTACACCTTCAAGCGGTGGCCGGAGCGCAAGTTCCTGGGAATCATCGAGCCCAAATATATCGAGGCCGGGGAGCGAAAGATCCTGTGCAGCGGCCTATGGGGCTATGCCCGCCACTTCAACTACCTGGGCGAGGGGTTCCTGTCCTTTTCCATCGGGCTGGTTTTCGGCTACTTCGCCAATCCCTGGGCATGGACATACTTTGTCTTCATAGTTTCGCTCTTTACCTGGCGGCAGCGGCTGGACGATACCAACTGCGCCGAGAAGTACGGAGCGGAAAAATGGGCGGAGTACCAGCAGAGGGTGAAGTACCGGATTCTTCCCGGCGTTTACTGAAGGGCTGCTGGCCCACTGGCGGGCCGAGCCCGGCAATAGACTGAAGGCTCGTGGCGCTGGCACCCGGTGAGGGGGAGCAAGGGTTGTTTCAGGCGCGGGGATTCGGGACCTGCAATCGGAGTTCCCCGCGTAAATGGCTATCTCCCACGCTGTCGCGGGTCCAGCACGTCCCGCACCGCGTCCCCGAAAACGTTCAGGCCGAAAACGGCGATGCTGATTGCCACCCCGGGCCAGATGACCATCCAGGGCGCCTCGTTGCGATACTGCTGGGCCAGACCCGTCAGCATGGAACCCAGGGAGGCATTGGGCTCCTGTATCCCAATGCCCAGGAAGCTGAGGGTGGATTCGGTGAGGATGGCGGTGCCCAGTTCGGCAGTGGCCATGACGATCCACGGGGAAACGGTATTGGGGAGGATGTGGCGGAGGATTAGCCTGGGCTCGCTGACGCCGATGGCGCGGGCCGAGTCAATGTACCCACGCTCCCTGATGCTTAAGGTAACCGACCGGGTGATCCTGGATATGTTGGGAGACTGGACCAGCCCAATGGCAAATATCAGGCTGAACAGGGATGTGCCCAGGGCGGTAACCACCACCATGGCCATGATTATGGTGGGGAAGGCCATTAGAATGTCCACGATGCGCTGGACAATCAGGTCCAGCACGCCGCCGCGATACCCGACTACAATACCCAGCAGGCCCCCGCCCACCGCCGCAATGCCGATGGCGGAAAACCCCACAATGATGGAGACCCGGGTGCCGTGCAGCAACCTGCTGTAGATGTCCCTTCCGAACTGGTCGGTGCCCATCCAGTAGGTGGAGTTGGTGTTAATCAGGCGGTCTTCGTAGTGGGGTTCTACGGGGTCGAAGTTCTGCAGGACTTCGGCGAATGCCGCGACCAGCAGCATCAGGGCTACCAGCACACCGCCGAAAGCCCCCAAGGGCTTGCGGCGGACCAGGAAGACCAAACCGGGGATAAACCCCGTCTTCCTGGCGCGACGCTCAAGGGCTGCGGCTTCGGTTTTTGTTACGTCCTGGTTCATGAGTTGCGACTTCTAATGCCGGCTACCGGCAAAGTTTGAACTTCCAACTACTTTGAACTACTAACCGCTGAAACAGACTAGTTGGAAACCCTCACCCTAGGATCAAGCATGGCATAGGTCAGGTCCACCAGCAGGTTGATGATGCTGGCGAACACCACCGATACCAGGATCAGGAACTGCACCGTCGGATAGTCCCGGGCCGCTACTGCTCCGACCAGCAGCCGGCCCAGGCCGGGCAGGTTGAATACCACCTCCACCACCACCACCCCGTTAAACAGGCCAATCAGGGTTACGCCATACAACGTAGCCACGGGCATGAAGGCGTTCTTGAGCGCGTGGCGCATCACCACCACACTCTCCCGCAGGCCCTTGGCATAGGCGGTTCGGACGTAGTCCTCGTCCAGAATGTCCAGCATGGACGAACGTACCATCCTGGCACAGATGGCGATGCTGCGAATGGAACCGATGAACGCTGGCAACAGGAACTGCTGCAGGTTGGTCAGCGGGTCCCTGGTGAACGGAACGTAAACCAGTGGGTTGGTGTAATTGAACCAGAACAGCAGCGCCAGGATGACCATTATGCCAATCCAGAACACGGGAATGGCCAGGCCGCCGATGGCCGTGATCCGGACCACGTAGTCCAGCCACGTATCCTGGCGGACTGCGGTAATGGTGCCCAGAAGGAGCGAAAAAACCACGACGAAAACCAGGCTGATTATCGTAAGTTCGGCAGTCACCGGAAAGGCTCTGCCGAAATTCTCCAGCACCGGATTCTGACGCACCAGGCTGATGCCAGGGTCCAGGCGCAACACGTCCCAGACCCACTTCAAATACTGCTGGTAAATGGGCAGATCAAGGCCAAATTGGGCCCGCATGGCGTCCCGTTCTTCATTGGTCAGGCCCAGTTCCGCCTGGGCCAGCAGAGCGGTAATCGGGTCGCCGGGTATCACCCGCATGATGAAGAAGATCAGGATGCTGGAGCCAACTATGGCTATCAGCGCCATGCCTACTCTTTTGGCGAGGTAAGTTTTCATTTCGCTACAAAGACAGAATCTTGCCTGTACCGGCCAGGCCGATAAAATCCGCTGCCTGGATTGAGGAGGGTCTCAGGCCGGTTGTCTGAGACCCTCCAACCGGGTTATCTAACCTTTTGCCTGATTACTTGCTGAGCCAGACGTGGGCCACGTTTGCCGTATCCGGCGAAAAAGCCAACTGGGGGTTGTAGTCCTGGACTCGCTCGTTGTAGGCGTGGAACTTGGCCCGCCACCACATGGGCACCGAACCTCCCTGCACCTCCCAGAATTTGCGGGCCATGTCCTGGATGATGGCCACCCTTTCCTCGTGAGTCTCGGCACTGCGCTGCTGGTCGTACAGGGAGTCAATTTCGGGATGGCTCATAGCGGCGAAGTTGCGGGCCCCGTCGGTGACGTACTGGTTTTGCAGGTGAAGATCGGGTTCCACCGGCCCGCCGAAACCGCGGATCATGATGTTGAAGTCGTGGGCGATTTCCCGTTCCTCGGTAACTGCGTCCTCCTGCACGTCCATTACGCCGCCGGTAATTCCAATGTTGGAAAGCTGCTGAATGAGCAGGGTAGCGCCTTCAATGTTCTCGGACCGGTTTTCCGTCAGCATCGGAATTTCCTGGGAGAAGTCGTAACCGGTGTCCTCCACATACTCTGCCAGCAACCGCTTGGCTTCCTCGATTTCCGCATCCTTGTCCTCGGAGAAGCCGGGCAGCTGCTTTACTTCGTCGACCGGGAGGGCATAGGGACTGCCTGGGGGATAGAGTATGCCGTAGGGCGATCCGAAGCCCCGCTCGCTGATTTCCCCTACGCGCATCCGATTCATGCCCAGGCTCACCGCCTGGCGCACCCGGATGTCGTTCCAGGGCTCCCGCTCTTCGTTCATCTGCACGTCCCAGTGGGAAACGTCGCCCAGCACTTCCTTGGTAACCATGTGGTCCATATCCTGCAACTGGACGTACAGGGAGGCGTCCAGCTGGGGGTAGGCAATGTCCACCTGGCCCGTCTGGAGGGCGGCCAGGCGGGTGGCTTCGTCCACCATCACCAGCACCTCAATGCCGTCCAGGTAGGGAAGGTCCGGGTTGGCCCAGTAGGACGAATTACGGGTCAGCGAGTAGCGGGCGCCGGTTTCAAAATCCTCAGGAATAAACGGGCCGCTGCCCACCAGTTCATCGTAGTTTCTGATCAGGGGCTGAGGCAGGGCCTCGGTGGCGGCCTTGTTAAAAATGGGGAAATTTGTCAAAGCCACGGCAGCCAGGAAGCCCTGGGACTTGTTGTTGGTATGCACCATGATCTGGCTGCCGCTGACCTGAACGTCGTCAACATTGTCGTAGTAAGTACCCACCGGTTTCGCTCGGCCAATGATTAGGCCTTCGGGCGGGTTCTTCACCCGGTCGAAATTGAACTTAATGTCATCCACGGTGACGGCCTCGCCGTTATGCCACTTTGCGCTGGTGTTCAGGTTAAAGGTCCAGTCTGCAGTGCCGTCGTCATTGAGGGTAACGTCCCAGCTTTCGGCCAGGTCGGGAGCAATCACGCCCGGACTGCCCAGTTCTTCGGTCACCAGGTAATTCAGCGCCGGCTGGGCTATCCAGAACTCCCGGGAACTGGCTCCCCGGGGGGTGTGCAGGTCCACACCGGTGGGGTCCAGGTGCAACTGAACCCGCAGAGTGCCACCATACTTATCCCCGCTGGGTTGTTCCGCGGCCGGGGGTTCGGCCGTTGGTTCAGGCATGGCGGTGGTTTCCTGGGCAGGGGCCGGAGCCTGGCTGGCCGGCTCTTCCGCCGCCCCGCAGGCCACGGCGGCGCCGACCACTACCAACAAAGCCAGGAGCAATAGACTCAATCTGAAATTCACAGCAGATCCCTCCACATTCGAATATCTGTCGTACTATTACGCCATGCGGACGGTGCTACCCTCCGCAAGGCTTATATTACTGAAGATAATATTAATACCAAGTCAAGTCAACAATTTTTGATAATCTTAACGTAAATGGTAAGAATGATCGCCTATTTTTGGGGATATCGTAATCCGTTGTCTTTAGTCAGGCGCCGTACGGCCTTGTCTCCCCACCAACAAGACGGCCATTTCTTCAAGGAAGCAGACTTGCGGCACAATGCACCGTCGCCACTCCCGCCAGCTTGGCAATTTCCCGGTTATAGTAGAATGAAGCAAACCAACGACCACAGAACTTTCCCAAGGAGCATAAGCTATGACCGACAAGATTCGCCTGGGCTTTGTGGGGGCCAACGTAAACTCCTCGTGGGCCTCCCAGTCCCACTTCCCGGCGCTGCTGGCCAGCCCTGACGTGGAATTTACCGCCGTCTGCACGACCCGGCCTGAGAGCGCAGAAGAAGCCCGCCAGGCCTTTGGGGCGAAGCTGGCCTTCCACGACTTTCGGGAAATGGCCGCGTCGCCGGACATCGACGCCATTGCCGTGGTGGTGCGGGTGCCCGCTCACTACGAGCCGACGAAGGCAGCCATCGAGGGAGGCAAGCACGTCTATACCGAGTGGCCACTGGGTCGCAACACCGCCGAGGCCGTGGAACTGGCGGACCTGGCCAGGGAGAAAGGAGTGCAGACCGCCGTGGGCCTGCAGTCACGGGTCAGCCCCGCGCTGATGTACATCAAGGAGTTGATCGAAGCAGACTTTGTGGGGGAGGTGCTGTCGTGCAGCCTTACGACCATGCGCGACGGCACTCTGGCCCGCCCCACGGGCCGCACCTGGCAGCGGGACGCCAGCCTGGGGGCCAACACGCTGACCATCGCCAACGGCCACGTTATTGACGCCCTGCGCTTTGTGGCCGGCGACTTTGCCCGCGTGGCCTGCATGGTCAGCACCCAGGCAAAGGAATGGTACGAGACTGACACCGAGGAGTACGTGGAGGTTACTTCGCCGGACAACGTCAGGGTCAGCGGGCAGTTGATAAGCGGGGCGGCGGCATCGGTCCACGTGGGCGCGGCGCCCTGGGCCGGCAGCGGCTACCGGATGGAGATTTACGGGCGCGAAGGCACCCTGGTGGCCACGGGCAGCGTCTCATCCCAGCGGGGTGAAATGCTGCGGGTCCAGGGCGCGCAGCGAAGCCACCAACTGGAGGACCTGGAGATTCCCGGCCGCTTCGCTTTTGTGCCCGCCGACTTCCCCCAGGGCGACCCGTATAACGTGGGTCAGATGTACGCCTTGTTCGCCGAGGCGGTCCGCACCGGCCAGAACCGTCTGCCCACCTTCGACACGGCGGTGGACCTGCACCGTTTCATCGACACCATCCAGGAGGCGTCGGACACGGGGCGGGAATTGCCGGTGGGGTGAAACCAGGATGGTGGCCAAGACGCCTATTAACGCCGCTGGAGGTGGTAGAATTAACGGAAGCCGTCAGCGGAACACACTGTCACCTTAAGAGTAACGCATTGGCAGGTGAGACATGACCACACGACCGGAGGCACGCATCGGGGAGAGGTTCCGACTGCCCGATCCTCCCCCCAGAGAGATTGACGAAGTGACTGCCTTCGACCATATCTACGAGATAGGCGACCTGGGTAATCTTGCCCTCCACTTTGGCAATCCGGAAACGACGCTGGTAACGGCAGACCGATACATAGTGGCCACCCCGGAACAGGACAAGTCCCGTGCCCGCCGGCCCGACCTGCTGATAGCCTTCAACGTCAGACCGGAAGATTACCGGCAGAGCAACGGCTATATAAGCTCGGAGCAGGGCAAACCGCCGGACTTCGTGATGGAGGTGGCTTCCGTGACTACGGCGGCAACCGATACCGGGGAGAAGCGGGACTACTACGCCTCCATGGGCATTCCCGAGTACTGGCGGTTTGACGAAACGGGACAGTTCCACGGCCAACGGTTGGCGGGAGACCGATTGGCAGGGGATTCCTACGTTCCCATCGCCATCACGGAAACAGAGCCAGGCGTACTGGAAGGCTACAGTGAAGTCCTGAACCTGAGAATCCGGTGGGACCACGGAGAATTGCTGTGGATAGACCCGGCCACCGACGCGCCGGTGCCAAGACACCGGGAGACGATAGAACGAGCCGAACGGGCCGAGGAAAGGGCCGAACGAGCCGAGGAAAGGGTCAGGCAATTGGCAGAGGAATTACGGCAAATACGGGGGAACCAGGAAAATCGCTGATCCAGGCACATTGATTGCCCGGGGACTGTCATGCAGGCGCACGCCTGCATGACTTTTTTTCGGCAAGACCCCCTCTGCAGGGCAGGCCGGACGCTAGGCCTTGGCGGCCACCGGTTCGTGGGTCTTCAGGAAGCGGCGGGCGTGGGCCACGGCCTGGTCGATGTGTTCCTGGGTGTCCTTCCAGGGATAGATAGTAACCTCGGAGTTGGGGGCCAGGCTGGCCACTTCCATGGCCACCGCGTAGGGGTGGGCCGGCACGTCGTCAGGCGCGATGAGCAATGGCGTCTGAAGGTTCCGCACGAAGTCGCGGGTTACGGTGAAGACGAAGTCGGCCCGGTTGGTGTACATGCTGGTCAGGAAGTCGTGAACCATCTCCATGGTGATTTCCGGGCGCTTTTCGCAGAGGGGCGGCCCCCAGCCGGTGATGTTGTTCTGGTAGAACAGGTCGGGTATCTCCGGCCTGAAGCCGCTGGGCTGCATCATGGCCGCCGCCACAATACGGTCCGACGCCCGGCTGAGCAGGTTGTGGATCATGGGGCCGGCGATGCAGAAGCCCAGCACCAGGAACTTGTCGATGCCCAGGTGGTCCATCAGGCCAAGCTGGTCATCGGAGTAAGCGTCCCAGGGCCGGTCAATCTCCAGCGGGCCGGTGGACTGGCCCGGCGGGGCGTTGCGCAGGTCGGCGGCGATGACGCGGAAGTCGTCCTTGTAGGTTTCCAGGGGATTGAAGGGGTGGGAACTGAGGCCCTGGACCGTTGAGTTCAGCCCTCCGCCCGGAATGACCATCAACGGAAATCCCGACCCTACCTCTTCATAATAGATCCTGGTGTCGCCCCTTTCGTAAAACGGCATATCTGTATTCCTCCATCTATGAATTGCGAAGACCGCAGCGATGTCCAGCGTTGGTGTCGAATCTAACCTACGGTGGCCCGGTGGTCAAGATAAGCAGGGGGGCCTCATTCTGAGGGGCCCCTTAACCACAAAGGCGCAGAGCGCGCGGAGTTACACAGAGTATCTCTTCGCCTTTGCGGTAAGAGATAAGCTGGAATAGAAGCGGGCGAATCGGAACTTCCAATGGAATGTACTTGCGAAGTACGAAATCCACCGCCCAATTGACCCCTTTTGAACGGTTGGGCTATATTGGACTGTAATCCAGATACGGAGGGCAGCCATGACCAGCCCCGCCGACCTGAAAATGACCATCGGAGAACTGCTGGACCGCCAGACCGAGCGGTTCGGCGACCGGGATGCCCTGGTCCACGTGGACTGGGGCCTGCGCTACACCTGGCGGCAGTTCCAGGAGGAATGCGACCAGGTTGCCCGCGGCCTGGTTGCCCTGGGCATCAACAAGGGCGACCACGTTGCGCTGTGGGCCACCAACTATCCGGAGTGGGTTGTGGCCCAGTTCGCCACCGCCCGCATCGGGGCCGTGCTGGTAACGGTCAACCCGGCCTACCGCACCCACGAACTGGAATATCTGCTGAACCAGTCCGACGCCGTGGCAGTCATGCTCATCGGCAACTTCCGCACATCCGACTACGTAGGAATGCTGCAGGAGGTGGCCCCCGAACTGGCAAGCTCATCCCCGGGCCAGCTTCAATCCGAAAAGCTGCCCACCCTGCGCCACGCCATCTACATCCCGCCCTACGACGGGACTGATGGCGCGACTCCTCCCGGCATGTTTTCGTGGAACGACGTAAAGGCCCTGGGCGAGGAAGTTTCCGCTGAGAGCCTGGCCGGCCGGAAGGCCGACTGCCACCCGGACGACGTTATCTGCATCATGTACACCTCCGGCACCACCGGCAACCCCAAGGGCGTGATGCTGACCCACCACAACCTGGTGGCCAACGCCACCTATACGGCTGAGGGCCTGCGGTTCACCGAGGAAGACCGTCTCTGCATTCCCGTGCCCTTCTACCACTGCTTCGGATCGGTGCTGGGCACCCTGGCCTGCGCTGCCGCCGGGGCCGCGATGATAGTGCCGGCGGAGTATTTCGACCCCGGCAAGGCCCTGGTGGCCGTGGAAAGGGAGGGGTGCACCGCCATTCACGGCGTTCCCACAATGTTCATCGCCGAGCTGGAGCATGCGGACTTCAACGGGTTCAGGCTTGATTCGCTGCGCACCGGCATAATGGCTGGCTCACCCTGCCCCATCGAGGTGATGAGGCAGGTGATCGACCGCATGGGCTGCAGCGAAATGACAGTGGGCTACGGCCTGACAGAGGCGGCCCCCATCATCACACTGACCCGGGCCGACGACAACATCGAGCGGCGGGTCTCCACCGTGGGCACCGCCATCCCCAACGTCGAGGTGAAAATCGTTGACCCCGACTCGGGTGAGGAAGTCCCCGTGGGCGACCAGGGAGAATTGTGCTCCCGCAGCTTCATGAACATGAGGGGCTACTACAAGATGCCCGAGGCCACCGAGGCTGCCATAGACCCCGAGGGTTGGCTGCACACCGGCGACCTGGCTACGGTGGACGACGACGGCTACTACAAGATTACGGGCCGCTCCAAGGACATGATCATACGCGGCGGGGAGAACGTCTATCCCCGGGAGATCGAGGAGTTTCTTTACACCAACCCCAAGGTGGCCGACGTGCAGGTTATCGGCGTCCCCGACCAGCGGTTCGGGGAGGAAATCATGGCCTGGGTGCTGCTGCGGGCCGGCCAGGAGGCCACCGAGGACGAGATACGGGACTTCTGCCGGGGCCGCATCGCCCACTACAAGGTGCCCCGCTACGTCAAGTTCGTGTCCGAGTTCCCCATGACCGTTACCGGCAAAATCCAGAAATACGTGATGCGGGAGGCTTCCATCCAGGAACTGGACCTGGAAAGCGCGGCCAGCATTGAGACGGCTTGACGCCCCGCAAGTCCGGTTCGCCCCTGTAGTATAATTCGGCAATCTTCATCAAGGAGAACGCTACCGATGACATTGCAACTAAAAGACTTCCGAGTACGGGGACGCCCGGTGGTATCGGGCCGCCGGCTGGATCCGGACATGTCCGATCAGATGCGGACCAATCTCAGCAACGCCGAGGCCCAGATCTCCGAACCCTTCAAGGGGCTGACCACCGACGGGCAGGTGGTCCCCGGGCTTTTCTCCCTGCAGCAGACCGGCCTTTCGACGGCAAGCATGAAGCAGGCCGCCGATGCCTGGCTGGCATCCCTGGACGCAGAACAGCGTGAAGCCGCCCAGTTCGACATGGACAGCGATGCCTGGCGCCGCTGGAGCAACATCCACGTGTTCCTGATGCGCCACGGCGCCATGCTGGAGCCCATGTCCCAGGAACAGCGGGACCTGGCCTTTGGCGTACTGCGGGAGGGCTTCAGCCCCGAAGGCTTCCAGTTGGCCCGCAACATCATGAAGCTCAACGAGTCCATCCGCGAGATCACCGGCAGCGACGAGGAACTGGGCGAATGGCTCTACTGGCTCAGCATCATGGGCGAGCCTTCCCTGGACCAGCCCTGGGGCTGGCAGATGGACGGCCACCACCTGAACGTCAACTGCTTCGTGCTGGGCGACCAGGTGGTAATGACGCCCATGTTCATGGGTTCCGAACCGGTGGCGGTGGACATTGGCAAGCACGCCGGCATCCGGGCCTTCCGGGCCGAGGAAAGCACCGGCCTGGCCCTGGCCCGCACCCTGTCCGGCGAGCAGCGCAGCAAGGCCATCATTGGCGATGACGTTCCCCCCGGTGTCTTCACCGGCGCCTTCCGCGACAACTTCGAAATGTCCTACGAGGGCGTCAAGTTTGACAGCCTGACCAGCCACCAGCAGGCGCTGATGTTTGACCTGATCGGCACCTACGTGAACCGTATGCGCTCCGACCACGCCCAGCTGAGGATGGACGAAATCCGGCAGCACCTGAACGAGACCCACTTTGCCTGGATGGGCGGAACGGAAGAGGACAGCGTCTTCTACTACCGTGTCCACAGCCCGGTGGTGCTGATCGAGTTCGACCACCAGGGCGGCATCTTCCTGGACAACGACGAGGCTTCCAGGAACCACATCCACACCGTGATGCGGACGCCCAACGGCAACGACTACGGCAAGGACCTGCTCCGCCAGCACCGGGAACAAGGCCACCATCACCACGGGTAGAGGCCGCGGGGATTCCCTGCTTTGAAGGTAAACGTGGGGCCGCCAAATGCGGCCCCGTACAAATTGCGCTACCAGTGGTAATGTGAGGTCAGGGAGGGGCGGGAAGCACAATGCGCAACAACCCCGTTGAATCCTTCGATGTCGTCATCGTGGGCGCCGGTCCGGGCGGGCTGGCCGTTTCCCAACAATTGGCCGCCCGTAATATCCGCCACGTTGTGCTGGAGCGGGGAGATAGCCCCGGATGGATGTGGGGCCACGTTTACGACAGCCTGAGGCTCCACACCGGCAAGCACCTCAGTTCTTTGCCTGGTATGCCCTTTCCCTCCGGCACTTCCCTGTTTCCCAGCCGCTCCGAATTTGCAGCCTACCTTCACGATTACGCCGCCAGGTTTCATCTGCCCCTCCAATACAACTCGGAAGCTACAGGTCTCCGGTGGGAGAACGGTGGCTGGATTGTCGAGGCGGGTGAAGTCCACTGCCGGGCAGGTATTGTCGTAGTCGCCACCGGCATTATGTCTTCCCCGGTCATGCCAGCCTTCCCCGGCATGGACACCTATACCGGCCAGCTTCTCCACAG
This sequence comes from Dehalococcoidia bacterium, assembly GCA_022821365.1. Taxonomy (GTDB): domain Bacteria; phylum Chloroflexota; class Dehalococcoidia; order Lucifugimonadales; family UBA3495; genus Bin22. The sequence continues at coordinate 17,219 of JAJEDS010000085.1, forward strand.
CACGGAATACCGGCGGCCTGACGAACGGCTGGGTCAGTCCGTACTGGTAATAGGCATCGGCAACTCGGCGGCGGAGATTGCGTCGGAACTGGCCGCATCCGGGCGGGACGTAACGGTCTCGGTGCGGTCGGGGGCCACCGTCATACCCCGGACCATCGCCGGCATACCCTCCCAGTATTTCGGATGGGGAATGTCGTGGCTGCCCGGTCCGGTACAGCGGCAAATCGTACAGTCCACCGGAAGATTGGGCGGTCTATTGCGTCGCCGCCAGGCCGCCCTGCCCCGGAAGGGAGACACCGGGCCATGCCTGGACGTACCGGTGGTGGGCCATACCGTCGTAAACCACATCTCCGCCGGTCGAATTCGGTTGCGTCCCGGAATTGCGGAGTTCACCAAGAGCGCCGCACGATTTGCCGACGGGGCCCAGTGGCAGGGCGATACGGTAATATTGGCCACCGGCTACCGCTCAGCAATTGGATGGATGGGGGAATACGGCGGGAGAGACGAGTGCGGCTTTGCCCTGCGGAAGGGTCGGGTCCAGAGCGCCGCCCACCCGGACCTGTTCTTCGTGGGGCACAACTACGACGGCCGGGGCGGCCTGTACAACATCCGCATCGACGCCAAACGCATCGGGCGGCAGGTCGCAAAGAACCTACGCCAGGTGAAAGTTGGCGAAAGCCCATAGGGCCAGCGCCAGTACCATGTGGAACCAGATGGGAATGGTGCGCCGGAACCATCTCAACTCCGGCCGCAGCACCATCGTCAATACGTACCGCACCACCATGGACCCGAAGTAAATCCAGGACAGGACCATCAGGGGCAGCGCCGCCCGGCCCCACCATTCCGCTGCAAACAGTCCCGCACCCCGGTAGACGTCGGCGCAAATCACCACCATCACCGCCAGCAGGACCAGTTGCGCCGGCAGCAGGTAGCGGTAGGGCATCAGACCGGAATACCAGTGTTCGTTGGCAGGCAGCCAGTGCGGAGCCCGGGTTACCACTACCACCTGCCCCAGGACGCGCAGGGCAAACAGGATGGTGCAGACCGCCATTATGAGAAAGCTGCCGGACATGGTGCAACCGCCTTAAACTGGGTAATGTTCCATCTACACCATTATATGCGGCGTTGGCCCGGATGATTGAGAACCCACAGTATGGACAAGGGTCCGGCAGGGGCGGGCACCGTGCCCGAATCAGGAGTAGAATTACTCCAGGGCGAATGCTACGCAGTCCGAAACCAAGAGACGTCGTTATGCAGGAAAACGATAATAACCCGGGCATCAAGTGGCAGGAATGGAACGAAGAGGCCTTTGAGGCCGCCAGAACCGAGGCCA
>JAJEDS010000290.1 GCA_022821365.1 Dehalococcoidia bacterium
GAAGAAACCGAATACCAGGTAGAGCAGGGCGATGAACACCGCCAGGCCGGTGCTGGCCGCTTCCGCCGCGTTCAAGAGCGGCTCTAACGGAGCCCGCAGCAGGTCGCCCGGGGTGATGCCCAGGGAGGCGGCGATGAACTGAGAAACAGCATGGGCCACGTCGATGACCAGGGCGCACCACCAGAGGGACGATGCGGCGGCGGTCAAACCCAGCACCAGCCGGGGCACCATCTCCCGCCAGCCCGACTGGTGGTGGCCCAGGTGCTCCTGGACGATGAAGCTGAGGCCCATCCAGCCCAGGATGATTACCAGCATTCCCGAGGCCACGGCCCAGACGGTGAGCCAGGCCAGTTTCACCACGTCGTGGTCGTAGGTCAGCCCGGGAGGGGTTCCGGTGAGAATGTCTCCCATACTCGCTACCTCCCGCACTCGGCCAGGTCCGCCTGGAACAGTCCCTCCAGCACGCCGCACAGGGTCCCGTGGACGCCCTGGATCACCCACCGGGCGGCGGCCCGGGCCCAGCGGTCCGGGTCGAGAGAGCCCAGCACCTTGTCCCACAACCCCTTGGGCTGGTGGACGGGGACAAGGGCGTGGAAGACGTGGTTCTCGCCGCCGCCCCGGCGGGGCACGGACATCACCAGCAGGAAGGCCTGCTCGGGATGCAGATCCGGCTGCGATTCCAGGACCGGGTACTCGAAGGTGTACTCCCAGCCCTCGGTGAGCTCCTTCTCGCCGCCCCGCACCCGGAAGGTGTTGGTGACCCACTCGCCGGTGTCCGGGTGGCGCAGGGCGTAATGGAGGACGCTTACCTGGCGGCTGAAGACCGGGCGGGCGATGAACTCGCCGTCCTTCTTGCGCTCCACCATCTGCCTGTCCCGGTTGACCAGCGAGAGGTTGTCGGTGTCGGGCGATTGGGCCAAGGCCGTCCCGCACGTCGGTACAGCGGCGAAGCCCGCCAGCAGGAGCGCGGCAGCCAAAGGGACCAGCCGCCTGGCGGTCAGGGGTTTCGGTTTCAGGGTCAAATCGTTCACCTCCCTGCGGTTTGTCGGCGCCTGGTCGCTTCGCCAGCGCCGCCAGAGAGTGTGAACAGGGGATTGGCGGTCGAAAACTACCTGTGGGGGTTATCAAGGTTGATAACCCCTACAGGTCTCTTGGCAGACGGCCCCTCCCCTGCTGTACTGGGGGTGTACAGGAGTTTGAGTTTTGTAGCGAAGGTCTCAAGTGGGTCGTTTCAAAGCTGAAACAGGGGGAAATCGGCCCCCTACAGGACGCATTCAGTGAACACTTGGAGTTAAGGGCCGGTTCCGGTCTGAAAGCCGAAAAACCAATTGACGTGGGGGTGGGTGACATGGCGCCAACCGGCCCCTGGGCGGGAAAAAGTCCCCGAAACGGCCTCCGATGTGCCAGTGCGTTACGCGGCGGTTTGGGCGGGGCCGGGGGCGAATCGGGACCGGTCGGGCTCCGGGCGGGCTGGAGACGGTGAGCGGTTCCACGGGACTCCGGAGCCGGGACGCAGCGTCCAACCAAGGGAGGAGAGTCTATGAAAACCACGGAACACGGAATCCAGGACAGCAAGGACGTGGCCAACGTCTACCACCTGCGGCTGATGGCCCTGTTGCAGGAGCTGGTGCGGGACAAGGGCCACCACGGCGCGGCGCGGGTGCTGGAGATCGACCAGCAGACGGTGGCGGAGAGCGCCCGGACCGGACAGCTGACCCGGCGGGTGCGCCAGGCGTTGGAGCGGGCGTTGCAGGAGGGCGTGGGCTCGGCGGCGGCCCGGCAGCGGGAGCGCAACGACAGGTTGGAGGAACGGTTGCGGGTTCTGGAGCAGGACCACGAGGCGCTGGGTAAGGAAGCAAGGCGGCGGCTGGCTGCCGTCGAGGGACAGGTCGGCGGCTTAAGCGGCAACGGCTACCAGGGCGCTGGATTGCCCGGGGCCGGGCCTGACGAGACGGAATCAGGGCAGTCAGTGGTCGGCGCCGCAACGAATCCTCCATCCCGGTCTTTGCAACGGCGGGAGTATCCCGACCTGGCGACGCTGGAGCCTGCCGCTGACGACGAGGAAATCTTCGGCGGCGCCTGGCCCTTGATAGTCCAGTGGCGGGAGTTGAAAGGCGCCCACCCCAACAAAGGCAAAGGTCTTGCGTGGCTGAAAGACGAACAGCGCTTGCTGGAGTTGGAGCTGGCCCTGCTGGAGGAGCACGGGATGACGTTACCGCCCGAGCAGCGGCCCTTGCGGGGTTTCGCCAGGAGCGGCCAGGTCAACTGGCGCCGGACCGCGCTTGACGACACCCGGAAGGCGATAAGCAGGCGAAAATTCTGGCTCAGGATCAGGCGCTGGCTCACCCCGGGGTCGTGGCGGAAGTAGCGGCGCACCGGGTCGCCGGCGCCCTGTGAAAACTTTTGTGGAACTTTATATGAACTGGATTGAACACTTTGGGCGCCGGGGACCCCGAACCCTTTATTTTCGCCGCCGGCCGGGCTGATAATGACTGCGTTGTCTGGCTTTTCCGAGATTTCCCGCCATAGAAATCTTGGGGGCACGCTCCCTGTTGCCCGGGTTTGACCAAAGGGATTGATTCGCTCTCCCGAAGGTCGCCCACGAGGGAATGTTGCCGCTGCGGATTTGAGATTGCTCTCCGCAGGCAGCACGGGCCGAACCGGCGGAGTGTTCAAGTCCTCCGTCCTCGGTCCAGTCCTCCGGTCGGGGTTTGACGTTGGTCCCTCGCCCGGCGGACACCCGTCCGGTTGGTTGGAGTTGATCGCTCCGGTTGCTGGACCCCGGGAATGAGCGCTTGGCGGCGCTTCGTTCCTGGAATAGCTGGGGCATGGACGTGGTTGACACTCCCACCCCGGCCGGAATCCCAACCCACGGCGCATCTTGGAGTCATAAGGAGGTGGCGCGCAGAAACAAACCAGCATCCCAGCCCAAGGCTCATCTCAGCATGAATGGAGGTAACGGTCAGCAACAGGACGGCATCCCGGATTCCTTCACCCACCAGATCTATCTCGCGGAGCGGCCTGACTGCTTCGCGTCCCTCGACATTGCGGCTGGAATTGACATCAGGTCCGGCCGCCTCATCACAACTGCGGCTTAGCTGCTGAAGGGCAGCAATGCCGTGGCGCTTCCCGCACGCTCCGGTCGTTGATCACGCAACTGGCCGGACGCTTACCGTTGCAACGCGGTCCCAATTGAACCGGCGGCTTGCCAAGTAGCCGCTGGCCGAATTGCGTTCCTTTCTCCCATCACTCTCTCTCATTGCAGTTCCCAGGGTCTGCGTTCTCCTGAACTGCGCCCTTCGCCAACCCCCATCCGACTTTTCCCGCTGCGCTGCCCTGCCCTGGGCGCAGTGCGTCTTGCGCCGAGGTGTTGGATTGCGCGTCCAACCTTACCTTGGGCGAACTGCGCCTTTCTCCAGCCCGGCCCGGCGTTCTCCGTGGCATTGCCCGACCAAGGGGGTAGTGCGTCCGGAACCGGGCGGCGCAGCATTAATTCTGCGGCAGCAACCAGAGTTACTGCTGCAACGGGCGACAAGTCAACGACGACAACAACGACCAGGAGGTGAAAGTCCCGAACATTGACCCGGTTTCTCCCTCCGCCAGCGGAATTTTGGAGGAAGGGGTGAACCAACGATAGCCCTGGGTGCCTCTCTTCGGTAAGTAAGGCGGTACAAACCACAAGGCGGCCAAGGTAAGCCGCCACTGACAACCGAAAATTACAAAGCTTACAGCAAAGCGGGGGTCGGTCCCTTTCGATAGGGGACCGACCCCCGCTTTCTGCGTTTCGGAGGAAGCGACATGAAGGCGAATATCAGCATCGACACCAAGGCAATGCTCAAGGTCAACGACGACCCCGCGAACATTGCGGAACAGGCGCCCAGCAGGGGCAAGCCGGAGAGCGAGCTGCGCGCCGCCGCCCGGCGCAAGGGCCTTACCCTCAAGCAACTGGCGGAGAAGATGGGCGTGAGCTACGGGTATGTGTCCCAGGTCAGCAGCGGCAGCAGGCCCTGGACTCCCATGCTGCGGGAACGGGCCATCGCGGTTCTGGGCGAGGTTCCCGGCCAGGGCGTGGTCTACCGCCAAGGCGGCCTGGTTCAGGGCGAAAGCACGTGCATCCGTGAGCGGGCCCGGGAGGTGGGCCTGAGCATGGGAGCGCTGGCGGCCCTGGTGGGCGTGTCCCGCAGCTACCTGTCGATGGCGTCAAGGGGCAAACGTCACTTCAGCCCGGGGGTCCAGGCCAAGGTGGAGGCGGTGCTGGAGGCGCCGGCGACGGTGGAAGCGGCACAATGTCCCACCGTAGACCCGCGCACACTGTGGGACCGTATGGATGCGCATGGCTATTCGCAGAACCGGGTGGCCCGGCTGGCGGGCATCAGCACCGGCCATCTCTCCCTGATCATGAACGGCCAGCGCACCCCGTCGGGGGACGTGCTCAGGCGGCTGCACGAGGTGCTGTTCCGGCCCACGGCGGCGGAACTGGTGGCCCCGGTGGAGCTCAAGGTGATGGGCTGGAAGAAGGACGACCGCAAGGGCGTGGTGGTCAAGGGCGCCGGCGGGCCTGGGGCTGGCGGCAGAAATCCAGGCGGCGGCACGGTCCGCATCGGCGGCCGGGTTCCCTGGGGCGCCGAGGTCGAGTATGCCTACACCAGCGGCTACGACAGCCGGGGCCAAGTCTCCGTCAACCACATCGTCGACGAGCGGGGCTACGGCGTGATGCTCAACAGGCCGGAATCGAGCGACGCTTAACCTGGGCAGCGGAATGCTCAGCGCCATCGAACCGGGACGCCGGTTTCGGGTGGGTCGAAGGGTACGCCATCCCTCTTCCCCCGTTTGGCGGCCTTGGCGCAGTGCGTGCACGGCACGGCTAAGGGCTGGACGCAGCGTCCGCTCTCGCCCGCCAGGGCTGCCACTCCCCAGCGATCTCCGTCTCGCCGCCCAGGGTGCGGGCAGCCTCGCTGCGGGACACCGAGGAACCTCCGGAACCGCGGCGTTCCTCGGACCACAATTCATGGCTGCTCCATCCATCCCCTGCCCGTTGGCGCCGCATGGCCTCCCGGAACCGGCCCGCCACCACGTCATCCAGCAGTTCCGTGAACCTCTCGAACTCATCCTCCGGCTGTTCGTCGCAGGCGTCGCAGTGGCAGGAGGGGAAGCCGTCGGTGAACCAGCGGCCCGCCCGTACCTCAAGACCGGGAGAGGCGGTGAATGCAATGGCGATGGGCGCGCCATCGTCATGGAGCGGCGTCAGCCTTACTGTCGGCCTGGCCAGCGGGACGCGTTCCAGCAGTGCGTCCATTCCCTCACCTTCCTCCCGGGCGACCTCGTACTCCCTCTGCAGCCGGGCCACGGCCTCCAGGGCCCAGTCGTGCAGCGAGAGGAAGCGTTCCGGGTTCGTGAAGCGTGTATAGGCGTCGTCCAGCGGTTCCCCGCCGCCTGCGTCGCCGGTAAGGACAGCGTAGCTGAACCAACCCTCTCCCGGTTCTCCTGCATCCTCCTGTTCCGTCCATCGTGATTCCACGGCATCACGTCCCCTGAGCAGCCTGTCAGCAATGCTGGATAGTTTTCGGCCAAGGTATGGAGCGACAGCCGTTAGGAAGTAGTCGGAACCATTCACAGGTCTTTGAGCGCGGCGAAACTTTCCGCCACACTGTCGCCATGTTTCGGTTGGTCCCCAAGCTCCATGCCCTGAAGCCGAGTCACTGTTTGAACGCCCCGTCGGCGCCCGCTGCGCGTAGCAGTTCATCCACGGCGCGCCCAAGTGGGGAGTCCGTTCCTCTTTCAGCCTCTAACTGCTCCGCATTGTATTGTCTTATGAACCCGGCGCTACCATCGGAATACAAAAAGCTCCCGCCTGACGTCCGCGCAATCGGGGGACGTCTCACAACTGTGGTCCCTTTGTCCGCAGACTCCCAGAACGTTACGATATCAGACACAGAGTCCTCTTGGTCGCCGACTGGCAGGCACAGCCCTGCCAGTTGTATGCCGAACGGGGTGAAATGGACGCTGCCTGTATTGACCATGACCCTGGTTGAGCTGCTCTCATTCCTGACTTCCAGGAGGCCGCCGTCGTATCCAAAAAGACTTATGCTGGTACGCAACTGGAGATCGTGTCCCTCCACGAAATCAACGAGGCCCAAGCCCTTCAACAAAGACAAGCCGTGGTCGCCGACCTTGGGGCCTATGTTCTCCTTGGGTACCACCAATACGATTCCTGTTTCGGTCGTTAGGGCGTACTTGCAAAGGCTGGCAAATATATGGGCGGTCCGCACATCCATGTCCGCCAGTATGTTTACTGTTTTCTGCGAGTACGACCCGGGCCTGTTGACTTCCCCGGCAAGCAGCGATGCCCACAACTTCGCAAACTCTTCGTCGGAGCATGTCTTCGCTTTTTCCCTGAAGTTCGCGAACCAATCATCACCTATTAATTCGGGCCTGGCGTCATCGGTCAGTTGTGACTGGGCTGACTGCAAAATGCGCGACAAGTTGGTCACTCCGGCGCGACCGCCGCATGTGGCGAGTAGGTCTATGACTTCCGGGTGGGAGGGAAATTCGTCTATGTACTCCGAAACCCGGCGTGCTAGCGCCCCTTGTATCGTGGCCTCCGCATCGGCGTTGGCCTGGCGGCGGGTTATCCCCGGACTCAGGATCTTGTCCACAAGAGTGGTTACCTTGTTGAAAGCCTCTATACCCTTTCCTATCCCATCCACGTGTGCTACCTCGTTGCTCCCGGATCAGTCTCCGCCCTTCCAGCCCCACCTCATGGTCTATTTCTACCCTAGCAGTCTGTCCGAGAAACAGGTTGCGTGAAGGAATGGGTGTATGATGAGGGGGCACCTGGAGACGGAGGTCCCACGATGAGCAAGACCTACCTTCCCTATGACCCAGACCAGCAGTTGCTGCTGCCAGCGGCCCT
>JAJEDS010000363.1 GCA_022821365.1 Dehalococcoidia bacterium
CATATTGCTGGACCTGGTGGGCAGGGAACTACCGACGCGGCTGCACCCTACGGTCTGGATAGGCCATACTATCGGCCTGGTGGAACGGTCAGCCCCCCGAACAAGGGTTGGCGGGTTGACGGTTGGGGCATTGATGGCGCTGCTCATTCCGGCGGCCTGGGCGTTGGCAGCCTGGCTGGCAGCGTGGGGCCTGCGGGAGCTTCACCCCCTGGCCTACCTGCTGGGCGGCGCTGTATTGCTTAAGACTACCTTTGCGGTGGCCATGCTGCACCGTGTGGCTGCCAGGACCAGGTCGCTTGTGGTCAATGAGGACATGCCGGCCCTGAGGGATAATATGCGGTCATTAGTCAGCCGGGACGTTTCTGCGATGGGTTCAGAGCAGGCCATCGCCGCCACGGTAGAGTCTGTTTCAGAAAATACAACCGACAGCTTTATCGGTCCCTGGCTCGCCTTTGCCCTGTTTGGCCTGCCGGGAGCTTTCGCCTACCGCGCCGTAAACACTCTGGACAGTATGGTAGGCTATCGCGGCGAGTACGAGTTCCTTGGGAAAGCGGCGGCCAGGCTGGACGACCTGGTGAACCTGGTTCCGGCGCGGCTGACTGCCCTGCTGCTGACCGCGGGAAGCGCCTTATTGCCCGGGCAGCGGGCCGCCGGGGCGTGGCGCATAATGTGGCGCGACCACGCCCGAACCCCCAGCCCCAACGCAGGCTGGACTATGAGCTGTATGGCCGGGGCTTTGGGGGTGGCATTGGAGAAAGAAGGCCACTATCGCCTGGGCGACGCCAACCGGCCCCTGGAAGCTGCTGACATCACGCGGGCCGTGAATTCCATGTATTTCATTGCGGGCGTGGGCGCGTTAATAGTTGTGGTCCTGATCATCATAAGGGAACGGCTAGTGGGCTGAATGACTGAACCAAATCTTGCCGGCCAGCCCACTGCCCGCCCGGTACACGGCGGTATCCGGCCAGCCCAGCTGCGCGAACTGGGGCTGAACCCGAATGACGTGCTGGACTTCAGCGCCAGCGTGAGTCCCCTCGGCCCGCCGCGTGGGGTGTGGGAGGCATTGCAGGGAGTCGATCTTACGGCTTACCCGGACCCGGAGTGCCTGGAACTGAAAGAAGCGCTGGCGCAGTTGCACGGGTTAGAATCCGACCACATTCTTGTGGGCAACGGTTCCACCGAGCTTATACATTTGCTGGCCCGGTCATACTTGAGCCAGCCTGTCGATGGGGCCGAGCGCTCCGTCCTCACCTTTTCGCCCACCTACGGAGAGTATTCCGGGGCCGGTCTTCTTGAAGGGGCAAAAGTCCTGGAAGTAACAGCGTGTCGCGAGGCGGGGTTTGCCTGGGACCTGGGGCGGGCCGCAGAAACAATTGCCAACAGCAAACCGGCCCTGGCGTTCCTTTGCAATCCCAACAATCCCACCGGGGTATACCTGGGTAGAAAGAACGTGCTTGTTCTGGCTCAGGCAGCCGCCCAGTCTGGAACACTCCTGGTTGTGGACGAGGCTTACGTAAATTTTGTCGAGGAACGGTGGGATGCCACCTATTTGCTGCAAGGCAGTGTGAGAGAAAGTGTGGTCCTGCTGCGGTCAATGACGAAGGACTACGCGCTAACCGGCTTGCGGCTCGGTTATGCCCTTGCCTCGCCGGAGGTTGTTTCCAGGCTGGCCAGGCTTCAACCGGACTGGAGCGTCAACAGCCTGGCACAAGTCGCCGGATTAGCAGCGCTGGCCGACACGGTCTACCTTTCCACCGCGCGCCGAACAGTAGGGGAAGCCAGGGACTTTCTGGTGGAGAACTTCCAGCGAATGGGATTCAATCCGCTCCCTTCCGCAGCCAATTATCTCCTGGTGGAAGTTGGCGACGGCTCCGTGTGGCGGGAAAGACTGATGCGCCGCGGGTTATTTGTTCGTGATTGCGCCTCCTTTGGCCTGCCTGACTGCATTCGCATAGGCATCAGGGCCATGCCGGACTGCCGGCGATTGGTGGAAGCCATGACTGCGGAAGTGGAGTGAATGGAGGGTTGGCAAGGCCTTCCCAGTTTTCCCGTATTTGGTAGAGATGAAAGGTTGACGCAGGGAGACAAGCCGTAACTGAGGAGAACTTTCCATGGGCAACATTTATATCGTTCGCCATGGCGAGACCATGTGGAACGCGGAGGGCCGCATTCAGGGGCACACAGACGTTGAACTGACGGAGCGGGGCAAGGAACAGGCGCGGGCAACGGCGCGGAGACTGGAGGGAATACACTTTGACATGGCGTACTCCAGCGACATGAGCCGCAGCCGCGAAACTGCGCTGATTATCCTGGGCGAGCGGGAAACGACGCTCCATTCGGTGCCGGAGTTGCGGGAGTATAATAAGGGGGTCTTTGAAGGATTGACACCGGAGGAATACCGGCGGCGCTATCCTGACCTGTACCAGGCCTCGCTGGTCAACGATCCCGATTTCGCGCCCCCTGGTGGTGAGACTATCCGCCAGTGCCAAGCCCGCCTGTCCGGCTTCACAGGCATGCTTAAAGACAGACACCTGGAAGAGGATGTGCTGATTGTTGGCCACGGCGGTTCACTCCGCAGTGGGATTGTAGCCCTGCTTGGGTTGCCGCTGGAAGCCAACTGGAAGTTTGTGATGCACAACTGCGCCCTTTCAGTCATTCGCGCCTACTCCAATAATGCGGTAATGCACCTGTACAACAACACTTCCCACCTGGGTGGGGTTTGAGGAGCGCTGCCTCAGGCTGTTCTGGCGAGGAGGGCGAATTTGGGTTACACAGCCCCGGAACTATTGATAACTGGAGGGGCAGAAGTGACGACGACAGAAATTCCGGCCAGTGTCGGGACATATACCATCAATGAAGCAACCCTGTATTTGCGCGCAACAGTTTCGGGTAATAGGTGCTTTCCGACGATATACCCTCAGCATCTTTCCCGGTGGCACCGAGATGGAATTGGAACTAATTGCAATGCGAGACCTAATAGGGGAATCCGATCCATTAACTTTTTTGAGCTGGTTAGCTTCAGAATGGTTGCCGCCATGAGAGCTCACGGAATATCTTCACATGACATAAAGTTGGCTAGCTATTTGCTTCAGGAAAAGTGGAGTTGGGAATATCCCTTTTCCATGCAGCAAATCTGGGTAGGTTTACCGGATCTATTTGTAGAGATAGACGGTGTTCCAGTGGCGGTTACTCGATTCTGGCAATCGGCTCTCGACTTGATGAAGGAATACCTGGTTCCGTTGGAAAGCAATTCGCATGGGTTGATTTTCGATAGCTTCCTGCAAGCGAGCGCCTGGTCCCCTTCAGAAGGAGTTTTAATAGACCCCGGTTTGCAGTTCGGTGAACCGTGTATCCTGGGTACGCGAATTCCAACCGAAACGATTTGGGCGCTTCACCAAGCTGGGGATTCAATAGGCTTGATTTCAAGAATGTATGATCTGCCCGTGAGCCAGATCAACTCTGCTGTCAAATGGGAAACCAAACTTGCAGAAATTGCCGCCAATTGAAACTCCTGGATTTCTCCTCGGTGAATCGCTACCCCGTTTGATTGCGGATGTCCTACAGCAAGTTGGTTATCCCATCACCAGTTGTCGTGAATGTCATATGGAGGGAGTGAGAGACGATGAACTCATACCCTGGATGGCAAGTAACGCACTAACCTGGATAACCAAAGACGATGCAGCCAGATTCGACCACCAGACTTTGA
>JAJEDS010000043.1 GCA_022821365.1 Dehalococcoidia bacterium
AACTACTCAGCGCCAAGGAGCGGGCCAAGGCCGAAGCCCTGGCCCAAGTCCAGATCGCAGCCGACTAACCATCTCAGCCGACTAACCATGGTGACATTTTCGCTTTCCATTTAACGGGACAGAATCGCTGGACAACAACAAACGCTGGCCTGATTAACCTGAAAATTGCCAGGAGTCAGGACGATGGCTTACGTGGCCCCAGAGAGAAACAGGGGAGGTGGACCGGTGGGTGCAACACTGGGGTACGGACTGGATAGCATGCCGGCGGCAACCTTTGCCGGGGAAAGAGGGCGGAAGTCAAGGAACAGGTGAAAAGTTCTCTGTGCAGACTAACTAACCGGAGAAAAGCTGCAGCGCCACCGGGCGGTGGCGCTGCAATCAAGGGCGGAAGCCATCCGGCCGCATTGCGAACCGGATTCCTGCGACCAGGCAAATGTACATGCCATCCTGAGATTGAACCTGATAAGAGAGTCCAAGAGTAGCAGGGTCTCGAAAGCAGGTTTTCTTATCAAACGAGCCTGAAGGATGGAGGGTCAACGGAGCACCTGCCATGCGACGCTCGTCAAAGGCGAAATTTCTAATAGTCCTGGCCCTGGCATCCCTTGTGATCGTTTCACTTGCGGTCGGCTTACGGCCACTTGTGGGGTACGGAGCCTCTTCCGTCCCCCCAAGGAAGGTGGCGCCAGCTAATCCCGTCCTGGGCTCTCGGCTGCACAACCTGAACGCCAGGATAGAATCCGGTGAGATCTCTGTTGCAGAAGCGGCCAGGGAATCCCCGATCAGCCTGGGAGAGTCAGTCGCGGTGGCCATTAATGTCCAGGGCAAACCGGAAGATGTGGCCGCCTTTATCCAGGCCAATGACGGGGACCCCCGAAATCTCAGAGAGGATTACATTGAAGCCTATGTGCCTGTTCCATTGCTGACCGAGCTGTCGAGACAGCCTGGCGTTGTCCGTGTGCGGGAGATCGTCCCGCCCCGCTCGAACCGGGGCGACGCCACGAGCCAGGGAGCGGGTGAACACGGCGCTCCTTCCTGGCATAGCGGCGGGTACCTAGGCCAGGGGGTCAAGGTCGGTGTGATTGACGTAGGATTCAAGGATTTTGGACGCCTCATGGGTACCGAGCTGCCTGCCCAAGTCGAGGCTAGGTGTTACACCGCCATAGCCTTCCACTCCTCATCCCTTGATGGATGCGAAACAACCCTTTTTGGCATCAGAGAGGTTTTTACCGGCCCTGGTGACCACGGAACGCTGGTCGCAGAGGCGTTGATTGACATTGCCCCCGAGGTATCCCTTTACATTGCGAATCCCTACTCCCCCGTGGATCTCAGGGAGACCGTGGACTGGATGATTGCTGAAGGGGTATCCGTCATCAACTACTCCAGTGGTTTGTTCTTCGGAAGACCGGGTGACGGGACTTCTCCCAATGCTTACGACCCCCTTCGGACCGTGGACCGGGCGGTGGAATCAGGAACAGTCTGGGTGAGCGCGGCGGGGAACGAAGCCAGGCGCACCTGGTTTGGGACATACTCGGACCCGGACGGGAACGGATATCTCAGCTTCGATACGTTGTCCAATCTTGAGGAGAACAGCATGCAGCTCAGCGGAGGGGAACCGGCAGTGGTGCAGCTCCGGTGGGAGGACCAATGGGGCGGGGCAACCAGTGACCTGGACCTGCATCTCGTCTCCTCAACTGCCGAATTGTCTGGCCGCGACCTGATTTTTGGAATCGGACTGCCCGCACCCCTGCGTAATCTGGCGGCCTCCTATTTTCGGCGCAGTCATCTCGCAGTGTCCAGCGACGACTCTCAATCTGGACATCCCAATGACGTTCCCATGGAATGGCTGATATTCGTGCCCAGGACAGAGGGAATTTACAGCCTGAAAATTGTTCATCGCAGCGGGCCGGAACCCCAATGGATCCAGATGATGGTGTCGCCCGGGGTGGTGAACCAGATAGGACACCACACCTTGGGGAGGAGCATCATCAGCCCGGCAGAGAGCTCCAATCCCGGAGTGCTGGCCGTCGGAGCGGCGCCCTGGTACAACGTAAACGTTCTGGAACCCTACAGCAGCAGGGGTCCCACGCCCGATGGCCGGGTCAAGCCGGATATCGTAGGCGCAACCTGCGGGGAGTCGTCCCTGTCCCCCCTCAACAGTCGGCAACGAGGTTTTTGCGGCACCAGCCAGGCGGCCCCACATGTTGCGGGAATGGCAGCCCTGGTACGGCAGCGGTTTCCCAACTATGGTCCGGAAGAAGTCGTCGATTACCTGAAAGGACATGCGGAGCAAAAGGGGGATGAGCACCCCAACAACAACTGGGGACACGGGTTTGCAAAACTGCCCGAGCTGGGTTCAGCCTGCAAACGAACCCTTGCCAATGAAGGACTGAACTTTGGAGGTTGGGCGGAGGGATGCAGCTCGCAGGTTCCAGGAAGGGGTTTTGCCCAGTACTACAACCTGATAGTGTTGGACCAGGCTAAGGTGATACTGTCTTTGGAGTCAGAAAAGGCCGACCCTTATCTCTACTTGCGTGAGGGATACTCGTCGACCGGGCCTGCCCTCTACGAAAACAATGACATGGAACCTGGACACCCTGGTTCACAGGTTGCAGCTGAGTTGAGACCTGGGACATACACCTTGGAAGCCACCACCAGATCGGCGGGACAGACTGGCAGCTTTACGCTGGAGGTTCAAATCCAGCAGGTGGCTTCCAATTCGCAAGAAGATGGAACCAAAGAACCGCTCCCTGTTCAGCAATGTATTTCAGCGGAGGACCTGCAGGCATCCGGGAATAATCCGGATGCACTGGGATTGCCCCTTTGCGACAACGCTTTCGGCCAAGACCTGGAAGGCATAGCCGCCGACAGGGCTGCTCTCGTGGCCCTTTACCACGCTACTGACGGCCCAAATTGGATAGACAATACAAACTGGTTAAGCGAAAAGCCACTGCGGAGTTGGTACCGCGTGCACACCGACGACAATGGAAGGGTAATCCAGGTACACGTGAGAGAGAACGGGTTGAGCGGAACTATTCCAGCTGAAATCGGCAACATGGAAAAGCTCAAGGGTCTGGATCTGGAGAAGAATCGGCTTACCGGAGATATACCATATTCAATGAGCTTGCTGACCAACCTCGAATACGTGGAACTCAACGGGAATTTATTGACCGGAGGATTGGAGCGGAAATTTGGAGGTCTCTCCAAATTGGAGCGGCTGATTCTAGAAGACAACCAGTTTAGCGGCGAGATACCAGTGGAGCTGGCGCAGTTGAATAACTTGGAATGGCTGGACCTTCGTCACAATGATTTTACTGGAGAGATACCGGCAGAGCTGGGAAGGCTCTCCAACCTGAGGATTCTGTGGCTGGGGGGAAACCAGTTAGAGGGAGAGATCCCTGTGGCCCTGGCCGACCTGGACAAGCTGGAATCGTTAGGCTTGGGGGCCAATCAGTTGGCCGGGAAAATACCAAAAGAGCTTTGAAATATGATTAGCTTGGAAGAACTGATGCTTCTTCAAAACAGGCTAGAAGGGGAGATTCCGGCCGAACTGGGCATGCTTAGCAACCTGTCCACCTTGTTTCTGGACCATAACAATCTGAGCGGCGACATCCCGGAGGAACTAGGAAAACTGGACAATCTGGATTTTCTCCAACTTCATCCGAACGCCCTTAGTGGATGCGTCCCCAACGGATTGAGGGATGTGAAGACGAATGACGACCTTTTCTCGCTTGGTTTGCCCTTCTGCAATTCAACGAATTGAAGCAAGCGGAATGAATCGGGGCAGCGATAAACGACTATTAAGACTTGGGACCTACACAGATTTTAACCAAGTGCAGTTTTGTCTAAATGAATGCCGATGGTAGCCTGCCCAGAAAAGGGTACCATCCAGGAATGGTAAAGCGCCGCGCGGACAACGTGGCTATAGGAGTGAGGTTGGACGAGAGCCTGGTGGTGATCATGTGGAAGCGGTCCGCACGAAACGCGCGTAGGGGGTTCACACCAAATAGTTAGACTAGCAATCTCCTTGTCCTTTCGGAAATCCTCGACACGGCTTGGCAATCGCGGGCTGCCCCTGTGAAGGAGGCAAACTATGAGGCCCATAGGGACGCTTATTCTGTTCCTGCTGAGTACTTCCGCCTGCGATGCCGGAGGGGACAAGGCGATGGAATATATAGACGAGAAGGCAGAGGAAGCCGTTCCACCTACTACACAGTTGATTGACGCGCCTGCTGCTCGGGTCGAGACCAGACCCACATCCCAGGTCAAGGCGATTGAAGACGGCGTGAACGCCAGTCCGGGCGATCTGAAAGCGACGGTGGAAGCGGAAGAAACGCAAAGTGATCCCAGGAACCCCGACGAGTCGGCAACACCCATGCCGGTAGCTACTCCCTCCTTCCCTTCGGTCAGCACGAATGGGAGCCTAACCTGTCGGCTGGATGAGGACGGTAGTTTCCTCTGTTTGGGCGATAGCACAAACGCCCATGCCACCCCTCCTGATGCTGCATTCGCGACGATAAGTGTGGGCGGTAGCCACTCCCGCGGCATAACTGCCGGAGGTGACACCCTTTGCTGGGGCAGCACAACTTTGGCCAGGCCACCCCGCCTGACACTAGCTTCGCATTGGTGAGTGCGGGCTTAACCCATACGTGCGGGGTTACCACCGAAGGTGAAACCCTCTGCTGGGGAGCTAACGAAGATGGGCAGGCGGGAGTTCCCGACGGCACTTTCAAGTCGGTCAGCGTCGGAGAT
Organism: Dehalococcoidia bacterium; assembly: GCA_022821365.1. Taxonomy (GTDB): domain Bacteria; phylum Chloroflexota; class Dehalococcoidia; order Lucifugimonadales; family UBA3495; genus Bin22. The sequence goes on from JAJEDS010000043.1 coordinate 4,750, forward strand.
AACCACACTTGCGGGGTGACCACCGGGGGCGAAGCCCAATGCTGGGGCGAAAACTATGACGGACAGGCTGAAGCTCCCGCCTCTTCCTTCACCTTGGTAAGCGCCGGCGATCGCCACACCTGTGGAGTAACCACGGGAGGCAACGCTCTGTGCTGGGGCTACAGCTATAGTGGACGAACAGAGCCACCACCCAACGCCACCCTTAAAACACTCAGTGCAGGCAGTGACCACACCTGCGGGCTGAGTAAGGGAGGCAAAGTCCTTTGCCGGGGAATAATTGGCATCGGCGAGCGAGAGGCGACAGACGCGACGTTTGCAACTATCAACTCGGGTGGCGACAGCAACTGCGGGGGTATCACCGAGGGCGAAGTCCTTTGTTGGGGAAACAGGAGAAATTACAGGGCGGACCTGCCAGACGAAACCTTCGCGCATGTCGGATCGGGTAGGGGCTTCAGCTGCGGGCTAACCACCGGCGGCGACGTTCGCTGCTGGGGAAGCAATAGGGATCGCCGGGCCGCTCCCCCTGATGCCACCTTCCAATCTATCAGCGTCGGCGCCGACCACGTCTGCGGCGTATCCAATGACGGTGATTGTGGTTTACCAGGGTCATTAGGACAGTGGTATTCACGAACTTTAGGACAGGGCTGAGCGCCGTTGACGTGAACTTTTATCAGGTTATGGCTACCAGGTCAATCACCTCCCTTATCGCCCAGTAGCTTCCGGTGAGGCGACAGTTTTTCTCGGTAGCTGGCCCCCTCGACGACGATCTGGAAGCTGGCGTTGGCCAGGCGGTCCAGCGCGCTATTCCCGAGGATGGGGTCGTCGAAGAGGCTGAGCCATTCTTCCACCGAGCGGTTGCTGGTGATTACGAAGCTGGAAGCCCGGTGTCTGCCGATGATCAGCTCGTAGAGGTCGGCAGACTGCTGGGCAGTGAGCTTATGCCGGCCCAGGTCATCCAGAATCAGCAGGTCCGGAGAGAGAAATGACCGGAAAGTCCGGTCCAGGGAGTTGTCCACCCGGGCCTGGGTCATGGCCTTGAAGAAATCGTCGGCGTGGAGGAAGCGCACGGTATGACCGGCGCGGATGGCCGAGTAGCCCAAAGCCTGTGCCAGGAAGGTCTTTCCCACACCGGCGGGGCCCACCAGCAGCACGTGTTCATGCCTGGACAGAAATTCCAGGGAGAATACGGCGTCCAGCAGTCTCCGGTCCAGGGTAATGGCGGCGGTCCAGTCGAAATCCTCCAGGCGGCAGGTCTCCTCGAATCCGGCACTGCGGACCCGCAATTCCATGCGCCGGTCGGCGCGGCGGTTGATCTCGTCGGAGAGGATGATTTCCAGGAAGGAGGCATAGTCCAGTTGCTCCCTGCGGGCCAGGGCGATGCGGTCGGTGAGTGTGTCAGCCATGGCTCCCAGCTTTAGTTGCTTGAGCAAAGGGGTGAGATCGGTGGTCATGGTCATGTCGGTCTCCTTAAGCCGTGCGGCGGTAATGGTTGGTGTGGGAAAAGACGGAGCCGGGCCTGGCGAAGCGGCCCTGGGTCAGCGGAGTTGGCGGCTCCGGGGTGGTCTCCTCTTCCAGGGCCTGGACCAGGATGCGCTCGAGGCGTCTGACGTCGATGAGGTCCACCTCCAGGGCCCTGTGGCAAGCGGCGTCCAGGCGCTGGGCGGTGTAGCGCTCCCCCAGGCGCAGGAGCTTGTGTCCCTGCCTGACTTTGGCCCAGGGCAGAGGTCCATCGAACAGCCGCTCGGCGAACTCGGCCACGGCGGGACCCAATTCCGCCGCCTTGGCCTTGATGCCGTCGGGAGCCCTGGTGGTGTAGGCGGAAAGCTCGGCGGGGTAGTCCGCAGGATCGGTGAAACGGCCACCCCGGGGCTGGCGGGGGTGGGTCTTGATCAGCTGGCCCCGGTGGTAGATGCGCACCAGCTTGCTGTCCACCCGGACCTCCACCCTCCAGGGTCTTTTAATTGTAGGTGGGCAGGCCGATAAGGGTCAGGGTTTCCCAGGGTTTCCAGCCGTAGTGGCGCAGGGCCGCCGATATGTTTTTCACTCCGCCAAGCCGCAGCATCCATATCACCAGGTTTCGCAGCGCCGCCAGCAGTTGCGGTGCCGACTCCGTGCGCACCCGGCTTTGGTCCTCGCCGAAGGCCACGTCCCGCACCCAGTGCAACCCGTTTTCTATCCTCCAGTGCCCCCGCCATATCTCCAGCAACCGGGCTGCGTCCGCCCGCTCCGGCGGCAGGCTGGTGATGGCATAGGCCCGCTCCACCGTCTCCCTGCCCTTGCGCCTCCGGGTCCGTTCCACACAGCAGACCTGTCCCAGCCCGGGCCAGTCCAGGTGTCAATTACGGGTTAGCGTTGACCCACCAGTTACGGGATTGAGTTGACCCACCCCGCTTAATTGCTCAGCGATTCTGTCAGTAAGCGTTCTGTTCTCCGGGCCCTTCCGCCGGTGGGGAGAGGAGCTGTTGGGAGGGGAACAGGCCTGCCTGCCTCTTTTCCCTCAGCCGGTAGCTCTCACCGCGGATATTGATCACGTGGCTGTGGTGCAGGAGCCGGTCGAGGACGGCCGAAGCGATGACGGTGTCCCCCAGGAGTTCTCCCCATTCCCCGAAGCCCTTGTTGGAAGTCAGGATGATGGATCCCCGTTCGTACCTGGCGGACACCAGGGTAAAGAAGGCGGTGGCCGAATCCCGGTCATAGGGCCAGATGCCGAACTCGTCCACGATGAGCACCTTGGGCGCCAGGTATACTTTCATCCTCCGGTCCAGGTTGTGCTCGGCCCGGGCCTTGCGCAGGTCCTCCATCAGGTCGTAGGCCCGCACGAAGTAGGCTGCCTGGCCCTTCTCGATGGCCTTGAGGGCCAGGGCAATGGCCAGATGGGTCTTGCCCACGCCGGGCGGACCCAGGAGGAGAATGTTGGTGGCCTCGGCGACGAAGGCCAGGTTGGCCAACTCCTTGACCAGACGCTCGTCGATGGAGGGCTGGAAGCCGAAGTCGAACTGCTCCAGGGTGCGCTGGAAGGGCAGGTGAGCCATCCTGGTCTTGGTGGTGAGGTAGCGTTCCCGGCGGGCGGACACTTCCACATCCAGGAGTTCAGCCAGCATCTCCGGGTAGGTCAACTGCTTGCTGGCAGCGGCGTCCAGGGAGTTGTCCAGGGCTTCCACGGCCTGCTTCAGGCCCAGAGTCTGAAGATGCTGGCGGACCTGTTCCAGGGCAATGGTGGTCATCGCACACCTCCCGCGGCCAGCTCGTACACCTCCAGGGAGCGGCGTTCCACGGCGCCCGTCGCCACCTGCACGGCGACGGCGCGTTTGCCAGGACTCTCACCGCCGGTGGGCAGCCCTTTCCACTGGCCGGGGAGAGGGAAGCGCTGACCGCTACTCTGGGCCCTGGGATGAATAGCCAGGCGCTGGTCGCCAGCCCAGATCTCCACGGTGCCCGACCGCTGGCCCACCTGCACCGTGGCGCCCACCCACTTCCAGTGGACGCCGTAGCGGGAGCCTTCCCAGCTGACGTAGCCGTCCCGCGCTACCGTCCGGTCCTCCCGCAGGTAGGGCGCCAGGCCCCTCTCCTCGGGCAGCTTGCCCAGATGGGGATGCTCCTCCGCCAGCATGTCCCGGGGAACGCGATGGGTGGTCCCGTGTTCCCGGGCGTTGGCCACCTGGTCGCACCACTCCAGGGTCTGCCGGTTCAGATCCGCGTCGTCGGTGAAGCGTACGCTGGGCCACAGGTTGCCCCGGACGTACTTCACCCCGCTCTCTACTTTCCCCTTGGTCTGGGCCCGGTAGGGCTGGCACAGCTTCAGCTCGAAGCCCAACCTCAAAGCGAAGTCCAGCATCCGCCGGTTCCAGTCGATGCGGCCTTCCTGGTCTCGGCCCAGGGTCACCACCTTGGCGTTGTCGTACAGGCAGCGCCGCGGTATCCCGCCCAGGTAGCTGAAGGCGTTGATGTGGCAGCGGATGAAGCTGGCTGTGTCCGCCCTCCTGAGGAACTCCACGTAGATGGCCCGGGACCAGCCCAGAACCATCACGAAAGCCCAGAGCCGTCGCTGGCGTCCCTCTTCGTCAACGTAGGCGAAACTGCCCCAGTCCACCTGGGCCTGTTCCCCGGGTCCCGTGTCAAAACGCATGGTAGCCTTGGGCTGGCGGCTGCGCCTCCTAGCAGTCTGTCCGAGAAACAGGTTGCGTGAAGGAATGGGTGTATGATGAGGGGGCACCTGGAGACGGAGGTCCCACGATGAGCAAGACCTACCTTCCCTATGACCCAGACCAGCAGTTGCTGCTGCCAGCGGCC
>JAJEDS010000161.1 GCA_022821365.1 Dehalococcoidia bacterium
AAGGGCCGCTGGCAGCAGCAACTGCTGGTCTGGGTCATAGGGAAGGTAGGTCTTGCTCATCGTGGGACCTCCGTCTCCAGGTGCCCCCTCATCATACACCCATTCCTTCACGCAACCTGTTTCTCGGACAGACTGCTAGGCCTTCAGCGCCCACCAAAGACGCTGCGGGTAAAGTTAACGGGTCCCCGGCAAGGCCGGGGACCCGTCTCTCTTGTCTTCCCCAAAAACTAACAACTGCAATTCGTCAATTACGTAGGGGTAGCCCTCGTGGCTGCCCTCGTCCCTACATAAATTGCATCTCTACCGGTCCCAGACACGCCCCACCCGCCGCTCCTGAAGGCATAAGAACCTCAGCTTCCTGGGTCAACTTCCCAACAGATTCCGGGCGTGCCATACGAAAAGGGCGGGCACCAGGCCCGCCCCTGCGGGAACATCGGGAGTTATTACGGGCTCCCTAAACCTCCAACGGCGTGTCGTCCATGTTGGCCCATTCGCCCATGGAGCCGTCGTAGTTCTTGGCCCGGTCGTAGCCCAGGAGCTTGAGCAGGAAGGTGCCGTGCGCCGCACGGATGCCGCCCTGTCAATAGGCGAAGACCGCCTTGTCCGGGGTGATGCCCTTTTCGTTGAGCATCTGCCGGATCTCCCCGGCCGGCTTGAACTTGTGGGAGTCCCGCTCCATAACGTTGAACCATTCCAGGTGCACCGCACCGGGGATGTGGCCGGCCCGCTGGTTGCCCCGGTCGTTGGCGCCGGTGTACTCGCCGTCGCTGCGCACGTCCCACATTACCGCGTCGTCCAGGCTGCAGGCGGCCTTGAGTTCGTCCACCTTGACCATGATGGACTCGTCGGTTTTGGGAGTGAAGGTGGCGCCGGACCTGGGGGTTACACGGTCGAAACTGATGGGGCGACCTTCCTGGACCCAGGTTCGCCAGCCGCCGTCCAGCACCTTGACATTGGTGTGGCCGTAGTAATTGAGGCACCACCACAGGCGGCCCGAATAGAGGCTCTGGTTATTGTCGTAAACCACCACCAGGGTATCGTCGCCGATGCCCAGGTTCTGGGCAAAGGTGGCAAACTTGTCGGGGGGCAAGATGTGGACACGGCGGGTGTCCGGGTCCTTGGCGTAGTTGTCGGTCACCAGCACCGCGCCGGTGATGTGGCCGCGCAGGTAGCCGGCCTCCAGGTCGCCGTCCACCACCACCACGTTGGGGTCGTCCAGGTGGTCCGCCACCCACGCGGCGTCCACCAGCAATTCGGGGCGGGCGAATCCTTCTGCGGTTGTCATATTGCCTCCTTGCAGCTTTATTCAGTCATGGATGGACAAGATGGACAGGATTTTGTCGTTTCAGGCTTCTTCCGGCAGGACTGCAGGACGCTATCAGGGGAGTGGAACCGTCTCGCGGGCATGGGTCATATCCCTGGCGGTAACGGAGCGGACCTGCTGTGCCTGCACCGTAGCAATGTCCATGGTCTCCCCGTCCAGGGCGATAAACTCGACGACATAGGCCGCGCCGTTCCCGTGAACGTGGACAATGCAGCCAACGTCGCCGGGCAACAGGTTGGTTCCCTCATCGCCCGTGGCAGTGTCGGTCAGGATTACGGTGTCGTGTTCGCTGAACATGGTTTACGTCCTTACTGCCTGCCAGTTCACTACCGAACCGCTTACTTTTGCTGACGCAGGGACTTATACTTAGGATTGTCTGGGCGAATCGGATACAGCGACTCCAAGCTATCCATGTCCTGTAAGCAGGCTAGGAACGCCCGACGCACTTCAGGGCTACACCAATGAAGATTATCCATTAAGTCCAATATCGCTTTATCCGCCTGTGCCTGCCAGCTAGCGGGTGAACCCCGCATTCTGTAGCCTATTCTCCTTTTGTCGTCCAGGTATAGCGTCTCGCCTTGCCTCTCATTAGTTTCGTCTCTCTTTGCCCACCACGGCCTCGTTTGTTCCGGTGCCGAAAGGAACAAGGACCGTAATTCGTCCTCATTACGAACCGGAACCTCAAACAGTTCTACTCCCAAGTTCTCTATGGCCTTGGCCTTTTCTCTCGGTACCGGATTGGAAACTACAACCTCTATACACCTGATTGGTCGGGAATCTCGAAGCAACGAGATGTCGGGAATCCTTCCAGCTATCGATTGAAGAGCGTCGGGAATTATTACTTTATCCACATCTTCCATCAAATTCCTTGAAAGAGTCCCGTCAAGCAACGGTAGTCGAACCGAACTAGATTTAGAATGCACTAGAATGTCCCAAATCAAGCCTACCGCGTATTCGTGCAGAAATGAGACTGGAAAAGCCTCAGTTCCTACATTACGGGACCACTCTTTGTCCGTGAGCATCGTCTTGTCCTCAATTACTTACTTCAAGCTCCTAACCCCCGGCTTCCATGGGCGCCTGCTCCTCTTCCAGGTTGGCCCATTCGTACATGGAGTCGTCGTAGTTGCGGGCGCGCTGGTAGCCCAGCAGGTCGAGGACGAATACGCCGTGCGCCGCACGGAGACCGGCCTGTCAATAGGCAAAGACCGCCTTGTCCGGCGTGATGCCGGCGGCGGCCAGCAACTGACGCAATTCCTCGGGGGACTTGAAGCGGTGGGTGGCCCGGTCCATCAGGTCCATCCAGTCCAGGTGGGCGGCGCCGGTTACGTGCCCGGGGCGCTTGTTGCGGCTGGCCGCGCCGGAATATTCGGCGGTGGTGCGGGTGTCCCAGATAACGGTGTCCGCGGCGTTGGCGCCGCCAATGGGGCAACCGGCGCGGACCTGGTCGTAGGTTGCGATGAGGGACGGGTCGGCTTTCGGGGTGAACGCCGCGCCGCTACGGGGAACTGCCCGGTCGAAGGCCACGGCGCCGCCCTCGGATACCCAGCGCCGCCAGCCGCCGTCCAGCACGCGGACGTTGCGGTGGCCGTAGTAGGCCAGCGTCCACCAGAAGCGGGCGGCGTGGAGGCTCATGTTGTTATCGCAGGCCACCACCAGGGTATCGTCGCCGATGCCCAGGGCGAGACAGGCGGCGGCGAACCGGTCGGGCGGGAAGGTGTCCACCCAGCCGGTTTCCGGGTTGCGCTCGTAGTTGTTGTCCAGGAAAAGGGCGCCGGGGATGTGGCCCCGCAGGTACCCCGCCTCGGCGTCCAGGTCAACGATTACCAGGTCGGGGTCGTCAAGGTGGGCCTGCAGCCAGGCTGGGTCGGCCAGGTTGTTGGGATTGGCAAATGCAGTATTAGTAGTCATAGCAGGCAGATTGTAGGGCAAGGGGGCCGAGGAGGGCAAGGCCGGCCCATTGAGGTGGCGGGTGGCTGTGGAAGCGGGGGTTTACCGCTAGTTAGTGGAGTTGGCGCGGCAGCCCGAGCACCAGCCGTAGAAATCTACCCGTTGGGAGGAAATCTGGAAGTCGGCTCCGTCTCTGATGATGTCGGTGAGTTCCGACACCGTGTCCTGGCCCACGTCGGCGTCCACCACCATGCCGCAGCCCACGCATACCAGGTTAGCGTGGGGGGACAGGTTGGCGTCGTAGCGGGAGAGGCGCTGGAAGGGCAGTTCGCGGACGACACCAGCTTCCTCCAGCACGTCCAATGTGGAATAAACGGTGGCGATGGTTACGTAGGGGAAGAAGGCCCGCACCCGCTCGTAGATGTCCCGCACGGAGGGATGGTCGGCGGAATTGACCACCACCTCGGCAATAGCCAGCCGCTGCGGGGTCAGCCTCATTCCCAGGGGCCTAAGCTTGGCGACAAGTTCTTCCTGGGTGGTCACTGTTTGCTCCGGAAATACGGGTGCGAATAGACGGGTCTTTGAAACAAATAACTCGGCGATTATAGCATAGAATTTGAAGACGGGTTGGGAGTGGAGGACGGGACTTCAGGGCCAACGCATTTGAACCAGAAAGACCGGTCCGCCTGAAATTATCCCTGCCTTTTTCTCACCGCAGAGGCACAGAGACCGCATAGGTTCACAGAGCAGCTCCGTGCATCTACGGGTGCTCTGCGCCTCTGTGGTTAAAGGAAATCTCCAAATGCGACGGCCC